>CAMBOY010000336.1 GCA_945869245.1 Hydrogenophaga intermedia | reverse complement strand
AACCACCGCGCCACTGTGGCCACTCGCTGAGCATGAAGTCGCCAAATGCTGGGTCGGCGTGTTGGATCAAACCCTTGACACTGGTCACCGCCGCTCCACTGCGCGGCGCGCTATGGCCTGATTGCAGGCGCTCGACCGCGCGCATGCGGTTCATGGCCACGGCGCTGGCGAGGTTGGGCATGGCCGCCGCAACCAAGTAGGCCTCTGCGTGGTCAAAGCCCGCTGTGTTGTCGCTGCGGTAGAGCGACAAATGCAAACAGGTTTGCAGCGTGCTGTCGAGGCTGGTCGTGCACAGCACTTGTGCAATGCCAAAGCGCCGCAAGAACGCGGCAAAAGCCGGCGCCAGCGCCGAGTCGTTGGCGCGCAGCACCACCGGTAGGCCAGGCTGGCCGATGGCCTGGTGCACTAGCGGGTCGAGGTCTTGCACCGCCTCCCAACTGGCCACGTAGTCGGGCGCCAATTGGTGCAACACATTGCTGTGCATGACTGGGCCCGATGGGGTCAGTGTGGAGTGGCCCATCCACGCGGCATCAAAGGGCAAGGCGTCTTGCAGCTGACTGAACAGCAAGGCGTCGAAGCTGCGCAGTCCTTCGCTGTGGGCTGCCCGGTACAGACTGTGCGTCAGGCTGCCCAAGCGCTGCAAAGCGCTCGGCAGACCGGGCGCAGAGGGGGCGCCGGCAGGTGGTGGGCTTGGGAACTTCATGGTGATGCACAGGGTGTGGGTACATCTTGTCGAAGGGGCGCGCGTTTGCCTAGTGCGAACAATCCCCATCGTTCAATTGAACGACTGTCGCACAGCGTCTGTGCTCCGTACCCTTCGGTTCTGTTCACACCACAACGGAGACAGCACATGACCGCACCGACCGCTTTTTTTCACGACGAAAAGTGCCTGTGGCACTGCACCGCCGGGGGCTTTTCTCTCATTGCCCATGTGGGCGGTTGGGTGCAGCCTCCTGCCAGCATGGGCTTGGCCGAGTCGCCCGATTCCAAACGCCGCATCGTCTCGCTGATGCAGGTCTCGGGTTTGGCCGCCAAGCTTAACCTGAAGAGCGCGCCAATGGCCACCGAGGAAGACTTGCTGCGCGTGCACCCGCAGTCGTATCTGGAGAAGTTCAAGGCTGCGTCAGACGCCGGGGGCGGCGAGCTGGGCCCATACGCCCCTTTTGGCCAAGGCAGCTATGAGATTGCCAAGCTCTCGGCCGGCCTGGCCTTGCACGCAGTGGACGGTGTACTCAGTGGGCAGTATCGCAACGCGTACTCGATGTCGCGCCCACCGGGCCACCACTGCCTGGCTGACTCACCCATGGGCTTTTGTCTATTGGCCAATATCCCCATCGCGATTGAAGCCGCCAAAAAGAAGCACGGCGTGCAGCGGGTGGTGGTACTGGACTGGGATGTGCACCATGGCAACGGGACGCAGAGCATTTTTTATGGTCGCGACGATGTGCTCACCATTTCGCTGCACCAAGAGGGCTGCTTCCCGCCTGGCTACAGCGGCGTCGAAGACCGGGGTGAAGGCAAGGGTCAGGGCTTCAACATCAATGTGCCGCTATTGCCTGGTGGGGGCCACGACGCCTACCAATATGCGATGGAGCGGGTCGTCATTCCGGCCATCAACCGATACAAACCCGACTTGATTGTGGTGGCCAGCGGTTTTGATGCCAATTTGGTAGACCCGCTGGCGCGCATGTTGCTGCACAGCGAATCGTTTCGCATGCTGACCCGCCAGGTCATGGAGCTGGCCGATGCGCATTGCAACGGCCGCTTGGTGGTGGTGCACGAAGGCGGTTATGCCGAGTCGGCCGTGCCCTTCTGCGGCCATGCGGTGGTGGAGACCCTCGTGGGCGCCAACATGGGCGTGGAAGATCCGTACTTAGAGCTCGGCCAGGCTTGGCAGGTCAACGCGCGCCAAGCCGCGTTCCAGCGCGGCTTGATCGACGAGATGGCCATGCAGTTCGGTTATTGAAGCGAGAGGATCACACACCATGAGCAAACATGTGTTGGGCCGATGCGTGGTGACCGCCGCCCTCTGCGCCACGGGCGCTGCCCAGGCCTTGGACACCCTGCCGGGCGATGCCCTGGCGCCCCCAGTGGGCACCACCTTGGTGGGGGTCTATCTGATCCACAACGGGCTGTCCGATCTGCGCGTGGGCGGCGCGGTGGTGCCTGGCCCCGAGGCTCGGGCGGATGTGGCAGTCCTGCGGGTTTTGCACCCGCTGAAGCTGGGCGATGCCCAGATCAACCCGCAGTTCGCTTTGCCCATCGGTCGGGTGTTGGGCGCGGGCAGCTTGGCGGGCGCGCCGCAAGCCCAGGGAATTGGAGACTTGTCGGTATTGGCGTCGGTGATGCTCAAGCAGGACCCATCGACACGCACCTCGGTCTACCTCATGCCCGGCTTGGTGTTGCCCACCGGCGCCTACGATCCGAACAAGCTCAGCATTGGCGAGAACCGCCACAAGTTGGTGCTGCAGTTCGGCGGGCAAACCGCGCTGTCGAGCGCCTGGACGATCGACGGTTATGCCGATGTGACCTGGTTTGGCAAGGACAGTGCGTTTGCGGGCGGAGAGCGCCGGCAGCGGGCGCTCTATCAAGTGCAGAGCTATCTGCGCTATGCGATCAAGCCCAGTACCGAGGTCTCGGTGGGGCTGCGCCACTACCGAGGTGGCGAGAACCGCGTGGGCGGTCAGCGCCAGAACGACAGCTTGAGCCGCACCTCGGTGCTGCTGGGTGCCGCGACTTGGCTGGCGCCCCACACCCTGCTCAATATGCAGGTAGGGGCCGACACCTCGGTCAATACGGGATTCAAAGCCTCGCCCATTCTTGAGCTGCGGCTGGCGCGGGTGTTCTGATCCCTGTGCTGATCGCGACCTACATGGCATTCGTTGAAAGAGGAGCAATCATGCCCATACAAAAACTGTCTGTGCTGTCGCGCGCCTTCGCCCTGGCGGCTATGGGACTGTGGGGACCACAAGCGCTGGCACACGGGAGTTCCGCCAAGAT
>CAMBOY010000335.1 GCA_945869245.1 Hydrogenophaga intermedia | reverse complement strand
CGCTCGAACCCCCGGATTCATCTGACCAGGCTACGGCCCAGCCGGCGGTGCGTCTGGGCCTGCGTCTGGTCAGCGGCCTGTCGCGGCCGGTGGCCGAACGCCTGGTGGCCGCGCGCACGGCCAATGGGCCGTTTGAGCGCACCGCCGACCTGGCCCGCCGCGCTGGTCTGGGTGCGCCCGAGCTGCGGCTGCTGGCCGCCGCCGACGCGCTGCTGCGCTTGAGCGGCCACCGCCGCCAGCAGCTCTGGGACGCCGCCGGCCAGCAGCGCCTGCCCGCGCTGTTGCGCGACGCGTGCGCCGAAGACGATGCCCCGCCGTTGCCGGCCGCTGCCACCGGCGAAGCGGTGGTCTGGGACTTCCGCGCCACGGGCCTGAGCCTGCGCGCCCATCCGGTGGCCTTGCTGCGCGACACCCTGCAGCAGCGCCGCCTGTCAAGCGCTGCCACCCTGCGCGAGCAGCCGAACGGCCGGCTGGTGCGCACCGCCGGCCTGGTGACGCTGCGCCAGCAGCCCGGCACCGCCAAAGGTGTGGTGTTTGTCAGCCTAGAAGACGAGACCGGCGTCACCCAAGTCATCGTCTGGCGCAGGGTGCGCGAACGCTTTCGCTCCACCCTGCTCAACGCCCGCCTGCTGGCGGTGTCGGGTGTGTGGCAACGCGATGGCCCAGCGGCCAACCTGATCGCCGGCCATCTGCAAGACCTGAGCGAACTGCTCGGCGAACTCAGCCCCGCGAGCCGGGACTTTCACTGAACCGTCGCCGCCCGGTAATAGTGCTTGGCGTAGATCATCCAGCGGCCGTCGTGCTTCATCAGGTTGAGGTGGTCTTCCATGATGTTGTCGAACAGGCGCAGCCGCACTTTCACCACCGCCATGGTGGGCGACAGCAGGTCCACCATCAGCACCTCTTCCTGGCGCGGCGAACCCTTGGACTGCGGCGACTGGCGCTGCTGCACGATCTCGCGGTAGGCGGGCATGGGGCGCACCACCAGCGCGCCGTCCTGCGCCGAATACAGCACCGCGCTCGGGTGAAACACCCGGTCGAACAGGGCCATGTCCTGCGTTTGCAGCACCTCGAAATAGTCGTTGAGAAAAGCTTGGATCTCGTTCATCAGCATGGAACACTCCGTTGGGTTGAAACAAGCACCGATTCTCAGAGTCCCGGCCAGGGCGCTGTGCTAATCTTTTTCGCCCTTAACACGAAGAAAATTCTTGTGTCGTCCCGCACCCCACCCTTGCCCGCGCTCAAAGCCTTTGCCGCTTTGGTGGAGTGCGGCTCGGTGGCGGCTGCCGCCGACGCGCTGAGCCTGACCCAGGGCGCGGTGGGGCACCAGATTCGTGCGTTGGAAGACTTTGTGGGCCAGTCTCTGGTCAGCCGCCAGGGCCGGCGCATGCAGCTCACCGAGGCCGGTCGCATCTACGGCTACCAGGTGCGCCAGGCGCTGGACGACATCGCCGAAGCCACCGAGCGCCTCACCTTAGGGCCAGAGCGCGCCACCGCGCAGGCGGGCCATGTGCGCGTGGCGGTGCTGCCCTCATTGGCCCAGGGCTGGTTACTGCCGCGTCTGGCGCGGTTTCGGCGCCTGCACCCGGGCATCCGGCTCACGCTGGAGGCCTCCATGTCGCTGGTGGAGCTGGGTCGGGGCAAGGTCGAAGCCGCGATCCGTTTTGGCCATGGCCGCTGGCCCGACGTCACCGCCACACCGCTGCTCGGTGACCGGCTGGTGCTGCTGGCCGCGCCAGGCCATGTGCCGGCTGCAGCCACTTTGGCCGATGTGTTGCGCGGCCCGCTGTTGCACGCCAGCGAAAGCTGGTCGGCCTGGCTCGCCTCGGTGGGCGACGAGGCGCTGGGCCTGCGGCCCGCTCGCCCGGCCCTGGTGTTCACCGATTCCACCCACCTGCTCGAAGCCGCGCGCCAGGGCCTGGGCGTGGCGCTGAGCCGCCAGAGCATCGCCGACGCGGCCCTGGCCCGTGGCGACCTGGTGCGGGTGCACGCCCACGCCGCCGCGCACAGCTCGCGTTACCACTGGGTGGTGGCGCCCGACGCCGCCGACAACCCGGCGCGCGAGGTGTTCGCCGCCTGGTTGACCGCCGAGTGCGAGCGGTATGCGCTGGAGCAGGGGTGGGCGCGGCGAGTTTGAGCGCGCTTACGTTCGCCGAATACGGCGGGTGCGGTGTCCTTGGGTGATCGTCAAGCCGTCGGTGCTTCTGACTTTGTAGACGTTCATCCACCGATCCAGAGCTGCGATAGCCCGAGCGCCCAACTCTTGCTGCATCCGGCGTTTGCTGCGTTTGTCGAAAAACACTTGCACACAGCCGTGGTGGTCGTGCTCTTCTGACCCATAACGGTCCAGCAACTCATCAATCATGGGCGGAATGCCCCGCTGCTGTGCGCGTACGTCAGCGTGAATCGTGTTCATCACACATCCTCTCTTGGGGTTTACAGCAAATCCAATGGGTTGTCGCTGTCTTTGTGCATTGCCTTGGCCGGCAGCATCCAGTCGGGCAGATAGCAGTTCAGGCCCATCAAACTGTGCCCACCGATTTCCTGTGTCCAGCACCGCGTGTAAAGGCTTGGCGGCAACGCAAACACGCCGGGCTCCACCTCATGCATGAGTGCAGCTCGCCTTGGCGCTGCGTCGGGTGTGTGAATCAGCGCGAGATTTTCTTGTTCCAGCCGAAACGCTTCACGCACCGCCCAGAACGGATCGCTGATCGCGTGCAGTGGCAACACCCCCATCGCTACAGACGTTGGGTCGTCCTTGAACTCTTCCCATACGTCCTTTTTCCAGTCGCTCGCCCAGTGGGGAAACAGCAGCGCATTCAAACCCGATTCCGATGTCGACAACAGCAAGAAAAGCCGATTGAAAAACGCGTCTCTCACGATCGAGGGTGTGCAAGATTTTGTGTAAACGGACAATCCCGCTGGGGCGCTGGCCCCGTAGTCCGTAAACACAATGACCACCAAGAAACACGAAGTCCCCGAAGAACTGCTGTCTGGCCTGCTGGCCAACTACAAGAAACCTGAAGACCTG
>CAMBOY010000334.1 GCA_945869245.1 Hydrogenophaga intermedia | reverse complement strand
GTCCTTCATCGTCACCGGCACCGCCTGGAAATGGCTATTGGACCCCAGCATTGGCTTAGAGCGAACGGTGCGTCTGGCGGGGTGGGAGAGCTTCGTCTTTGACTGGATCAAAGACGGCGACATGGCGATCTACACCGTGGTGATGGCGGCGGTGTGGCAGTCCTCTGGCTTTGTGATGGCGCTGTTTCTGGCGGGCTTGCGTGGCATCGACACCGAGGTGATCAACGCCGCGCGGGTCGACGGCGCCAAGAGCTGGCGCATCTACTGGCGCATCATCATTCCGCAGCTGGGGCCGAGCTTCATTTCCTCGTTTGTGATCCTGGCGCACATGGCCATCAAGAGCTACGACCTGGTGATCGCCCTGACCGGTGGCGGGCCGGGCCGCGACACCTGGCTGCCCTCGGTGTTCATGTACCAATACACCTTCACCCGCAACGAAATGGGCGTGGGCGCGGCCAGCGCAGTGGTCATGCTGATCGCGGTGGCGATTGTGGTGGTGCCCTACATCCGCTCCGAGATTCGCCAGGCGCGGAGGTCCTCATGAAGCGCGCCCTGACCCCGCAGCGGGTGCTGCTGTATCTGGTGCTGTTGTTTTTGGCGCTGATCTTTCTCACCCCTGTGTATGTGATGGTGGTGAACTCGTTCAAGCCGCTGGATGAAATCCGTGCCGGCAACCTGGTGAGCCTGCCGCTGGCTCCCACCATCGAACCCTGGCTGCAGGCCTGGAGCAAGGCGCAGATTGGTGTGCAACCCACCGGTCTGGCGCCGTACTTCATGAATTCGTTTCTGATGGTGGTGCCGGCGGTGATTCTCTCGACGGTGATCGGCGCACTCAACGGGTATGTGCTGACCCAGTTCAAGGTGCGTGGCGCCACCTTGATTTTTGGTGCGCTGTTGTTCTCGGTGTTCATCCCGTTCCAGATCGTGCTCATTCCCATGGCGCGGCTCTTGGGTGAGCTGGGGCTGGCCGGCACTGTGGGTGGTCTGGTGTTTGTGCACACGGTCTACGGCATTGGTTTTGGCACGCTGTTTTTCCGCAACTTCTATGCGGCGTTCCCGCAAGAGCTGGTGAAGTCGGCGCGCATGGACGGCGCTGGGTTTTTTGTGTTGTTTTGGCGCCTGATGCTGCCCAACAGCCTGCCGATTGTGGTGGTCAACGTGATCTGGCAGTTCACCAACATCTGGAACGACTTTTTGTTTGGCGCTTCGTTTTCGGACTTTGACTCTTTCCCGCTCACCGTGGCGCTCAACAACCTGGTGAGCAGCTCCACCGGGGTGAAGGAATACAACGTGCATTTCGCGGGCGCCTTCATCGCGGCGCTGCCCACGTTGATTGTGTATGTGCTTTCGGGCAAATATTTTGTGCGCGGCCTCATGGCCGGCTCTGTCAAAGGGTGAGGCATGGCCACGCTGTCGATTGAAAAAATCTCCAAACGTTTCGGCAACACCCAGGTGCTGCACGAGATCAACCTCGACCTGGTCGACGGCGAGTTTCTGGTGCTGGTCGGCCCCTCGGGCTGCGGCAAAAGCACGCTGATGAACATCGTCGCCGGGTTGGAAGAGCCCTCCACTGGCAAGCTGCAACTCGCCGGACGCGACATCACCCAGCTGGAGCCCGACGAGCGCGACGTGGCCATGGTGTTCCAGAGCTACGCGCTCTACCCCAATATGACGGTGGCGCAGAACATCGCTTTCCCGTTGGAGATGCGCAAGGTGCCCAAGGCCGAGCGCGAGAAAGCCGTGGCCGAGGTCGCACAGATGCTGCAGATCGGGCATCTGCTTGACCGCAAGCCGCGCCAGTTGTCGGGCGGGCAGCGCCAGCGGGTGGCCATTGGCCGGGCGCTGGCGCGCCACCCCTCGCTGTTTTTGTTTGACGAACCCTTGTCCAACCTGGACGCGAAGCTGCGGGTGGACATGCGCGCCGAGCTGAAAAAGCTGCACATGAGCACCGGTGTCACCACCATTTATGTGACACACGACCAGGTCGAAGCCATGACCCTGGGCACCCGCATCGCGGTGCTCAAAGACGGTCTGATTCAGCAGCTGGCCACGCCGATGGAGCTGTACAACCGACCCGCCAATCTGTTTGTGGCCGGCTTTATTGGTTCACCCGCTATCAACCTGGCCGACGGCGCGGTGGACACCCAAGGCGTGGTGCGCATGGCCGGGGTGGACACCGGCGTGCGCCTGCCGCAGCATGCGGGCCGCGCGGTGACCGTGGGTGTGCGCCCGGAAGACATGCTGGTGCAGGCCGACGCAGGTGCCAACAGCCTGGCTGCCAAAGTCACGCTGGTAGAGCCCACCGGGGCCGAGAGCTATGTGCTGGTGGGTGGCGCCTTTGGCGAGTTCACCCTGCGCCTGGCCGGCGAGGCCACCTACAGCCCCGGCGCGCCGCTGTACCTGGGTTTTGCCGCCGACAAGGTGCATGTGTTTGACGCGGCCGGCGGCCATCGTCTCAACTGAGGGAACCACAGGATCGAGCATTGTGTCTGGCTGCGTTTTCGGCCTGAAGTGTCGGCCGCCGAGCGCAGTGCCCTGTTTCAAGAAATCGCCGATTTGGTGGGCGTGATTCCCGGCCTGCGTGCGGTGCGTTGTGGTGCCAACGCCCGCTTTGAAGACTTGGACCACGGCTTTGCCGATGGCTTTATTGCCAGCTTTGACAACGCGGACGCGCTGGCTGCCTATCAAGCCCACCCCTTGCACCAAGCCACCGGCACCAAGCTGGTGGCCGCCGCGCTGGGCGGGCTGCAGGGTTTGTTGGTGTTTGACCTCGTGGTACCTTGAAGCGCCTGAACGCGCCGGCCGGTGTCTGGGTGCTGAAGAGCGCCGCGCTGGAAGCCTGGGTCATTCCTTTAGGAGCGCGGCTGATGCAGCTGTGGTGGCTGCAGGCGCCTGAAGCCAGCACCCAAGGTCCACGCCCTTTGAGCCTGGGCTTTGCCCACCCCGACAGTTACCGCCGCGACCGCATGTCCATCGGCGCGGTGTGTGGTCGCTACGCCAATCGTTTGGCAGACGCGCGTGTGAGCCGCGAAGGGCAGACC
>CAMBOY010000333.1 GCA_945869245.1 Hydrogenophaga intermedia | reverse complement strand
TGCAACTGGCGCAGGAAGAACTGGCACAACTGCTGGGGGCATCGCGCCAGCGGGTGAACCAGGAACTCAAAGCCATGGAGCGCGACCAAGCGATCCGCATCGAACAAGGTGGCTTGGTGGTGCGCAACCGCGACGCGCTCATGCGCATTGCCGAAACCGAAATCTAAGGTCCTGTGTGCCGGGGGTGTGCCGCCCGTGGCCACGGGCAGACCACACACATCCCTGCACAGCATGAGCCAACAAGACAGCTTCACTGGCACCCGTGCGGTGTCTTCACAACACCGCTTCGACGAAGCCGCTCTGCAGCGTTGGTTGGGCGACCACGTGGACGACTTTGCCGGCCCACTGCAGGTGGAACTGTTCAAAGGCGGGCAATCCAATCCGACCTACAAACTCATCACTCCCGGGCGCGCTTACGTGATGCGCGCCAAGCCTGGCCCGGCGGCCAAGCTGCTGCCATCGGCCCATGCGGTAGAGCGCGAATTTCGGGTCATGCAGGCGCTGGCCAGCACCGACGTGCCCGTGGCGCGCATGCACGCCTTGTGCGAAGACGAGTCGGTGATCGGCCGCGCTTTCTACATCATGGACTGTGTGGACGGCCGTGTGATGTGGGACCAATCGTTGCCGGACACGACCCCGGCCGAACGCGGCGCCATCTACACCGAAATGAATCGCGTGTTGGCGGCCTTGCACCGGGTGCGCCCGGAAGCAGTCGGCCTAGCGGACTACGGCAAGCCCGGCAATTATTTCGAGCGCCAGATCGGCCGCTGGAGCAAGCAATACCAAGCGTCCATCACCCAGCCCATTGACGCGATGGACCGTCTCATTGCCTGGCTGCCGCAGCACCTACCCACCATGGCGCAAGACCCAGCGCTGGTGTCGGTGGTGCACGGCGATTACCGCATGGACAACCTCATGTTCCACCCCACCGAGCCGCGTGTGCTGGCGGTGCTGGACTGGGAACTCTCCACCCTGGGCCACCCGCTGGCCGACTTCAGCTACCACTGCATGAGCTGGCACATCGAGCCCGGGCAGTTTCGTGGCATTGGCGGGCTCGACATTGAAGCGCTGGGCATTCCAGCCGAAGAGCCCTATATCGCCGCTTATTGCGAGCGCACCGGCTTTGCCACACCCGAACAACTGCTGCGCGACTGGAACTACTACCTCGCCTACAACCTGTTTCGCCTTGCGGCCATTCTGCAAGGCATTGCCAAACGGGTCGAGGCCGGCACCGCATCCAGCGCCCAAGCCCAGCAATCGGCTGCCGGCGCGCGCCCCATGGCCGAGATGGCCTGGCACTTCGCCCAGCGCCACCAAGCCACCCTTTGACCACATCGATAGGAGCCCTCCATGGATTTTGATTACAGCGACAAGGTCAAAGCTCTGCGCGAACGCCTGCTGGCCTTTATGGACCAGCACATTTACCCGAACGAGGCGCGCTTCTTTCAAGAGGTGGAAGCCAACCGCTCAGCAGGCAACGCCTGGGTTCCCACCCAACTGATTGAAGAACTCAAGCCCAAGGCGCGCGAGGCTGGGCTGTGGAACCTGTTTTTGCCGCGCAGCCCGCGCGCACCACAAGGCCTGTCCAACCTGGAATACGCGCCGCTGTGCGAAATCATGGGCCGGGTGCCTTTTGCGGCCGAGGTGTTCAACTGCTCGGCCCCCGACACTGGCAATATGGAAACGCTGGAGCGCTACGCCAGCGAAGCCATCAAGGACGAATGGCTGGAACCCCTGCTGCGTGGCGACATCCGCTCGGCTTTCTTGATGACCGAACCCGAGGTGGCGTCTTCGGACGCCACCAACATCCAGTGCAGCATCACCCGCGACGGCGACCACTACGTCATCAATGGCCGCAAGTGGTGGTCGTCCGGCGCGGGCGACCCGCGCTGCGCGGTCTACATCGTCATGGGCAAAACCGACCCCGACGCCCCGCGCCATTCGCAGCAAAGCATGATTGTGGTGCCGGCCAATGCGCCCGGCATCACCGTGCTGCGCCCGCTCACCGTGTTTGGCTACGACGACGCGCCCCATGGCCACATGGAGGTGCTGCTCAAGGATGTGCGTGTGCCCGCCAGCAACCTGTTGCTGGGCGAGGGGCGTGGCTTTGAGATCGCCCAAGGGCGCCTGGGTCCGGGGCGCATCCACCACTGCATGCGCAGCATTGGCGCAGCCGAACGCGCGCTGGAACTCATGTGCCAGCGCCTCAACAGCCGCGTGGCGTTTGGCAAACCGGTGTCGGCCCAGTCGGTCTGGCACGAACGCATTGCGGATGCGCGTTGCCGCATCGACATGGCGCGCCTGCTCACCCTCAAGGCCGCTTACATGATGGACACCGTGGGCAACAAGGTGGCCAAGGCTGAAATTGCCATGATCAAGGTGGTGGCACCCAATATGGCCTGCGACATCATCGACATGGCCATGCAGGCCTTTGGCGCCGCTGGCATGAGCGGCGACACACCGCTGGCCTACAGCTACGCCAACCAACGCACCCTGCGCTTGGCCGACGGCCCCGACGAGGTGCACCGCCAATCGATTGCCAAGCTGGAACTGGCCAAACACCTGACCGTGCAGCGCGAGGTGGACATGCCGGTCACCCGTGGCTGCTGAACCAACAAGGACACCCCATGATCGACGTGTATTCCTGGCCCACCCCCAACGGACACAAGGTCCACATCATGCTGGAGGAATGCGGCCTGCGACTCAACCGCGACTGGCGGGTGCACCCGATCAACATTGGCACCGGCGATCAGTTCACCCCCGACTTTCTCAAGATCAGCCCCAACAACAAAATCCCCGCCCTGGTCGACCCGCACGGCCCCGACGGCAAGCCGATCAGCCTGTTTGAGTCGGGTGCCATCCTGCTGTATCTGGCCAGCAAAACCGGAATGTTGCTGCCCAAGAGCGACCGCGCCAAGTTCGAAGTGCTGCAGTGGCTCATGTTCCAGATGGGTGGCGTGGGGCCGATGCTGGGCCAAGCGCACCACTTTCGCATCTACGCGCCCGAAAAAATCGACTATGCCGTCAAGCGCTACACCAACGAAGCCA
>CAMBOY010000332.1 GCA_945869245.1 Hydrogenophaga intermedia | reverse complement strand
CGCCCTGCATGTGCAAAGAAACACCGTGGCTTGCCGCCCGTTCCAACAATGGGTGAGTCATGGAAAGTCCTCTTGTGTGCTTGACCGTTGGGTCAATAAAGTTATAGTTGATAACTATATTGTGGGCGCACACAAGGCATGTCCTGCTCAGGGTTTTCCTAGGTCATGTGTTGCAGCGCTTGCGATGTGATCCACCCTAGGAGACACCCAAATGAAACACGAAGACCTGATTGCGATCGACATCCACACCCACGCCGAAGTGAGCTGCTGGAACCCCTTTGACAACTACGGCGAGGAATACGACCGCGCGGCCGACAAATACTTTGGCAGTGACCGGCGCCCAACGATTGCTGAGACGGTGGCGTATTACCGCGAGCGCAAGATCGGCCTGGTGATGTTCACGGTGGATAGCGAGGCGCAGCTGGGCCGGCGGCGCATTCCGAACGAAGAAATTGCCCAGGCCGCGCGCGAGAACAGCGACATGATGATTGCGTTCGCCAGCATCGACCCGCACAAAGGCAAGATGGGCGCGCGCGAGGCCGAGCGGTTGATCCGCGACGAGGGTGTTAAGGGCTTCAAGTTTCACCCCACGGTGCAGGGCTACCACCCCTACGACCGCATGGCCTGGCCGATCTATGAGGTGATCCACGCGCACAAGCTGCCAGCCATTTTTCACACCGGGCACAGCGGCATTGGCAGCGGTATGCGCTGTGGTGGTGGCCTGCGCTTGCAGTACAGCAACCCGATGCTGCTCGAAGACGTAGCCATCGACTTCCCCGACATGCAGATCGTGATGGCCCACCCGAGCTGGCCCTGGCAAGACGAGGCGATTTCGCTGGCGCTGCACAAACCCAATGTGTGGATGGACCTCTCAGGCTGGAGCCCGAAGTACTTTCCCAAACAGTTGATCCAGTACGCCAACACCTTGCTCAAGGACCGGGTGCTGTTTGGCAGCGACTTTCCGCTGATCACGCCCGAGCGCTGGATGAAGGACTTTGAGGTTGCGGGGTTCAAGCCCGAGGTGATGCCCGGCATCCTTAAAGACAACGCGGTGCGCCTGCTGGGGCTCTGAACCTGAGGGGTGATCAAGTAGCGATATTTGGCATTCGAAAGCTGTTCTCATATCAATTTGGAATAGCTGTTTGACCCCCTGTCTTGGGGTTTTCATCCCCTAGGTCGGTGGGGGCTTGGGCGCACACTGCGCCGGTGGATTCATCCGTGAAGCCGCTTGTTTGCCCTCAACATTGGAGACCCGCCATGACCCGTTTTACCCGCCGCGCCGCCCTGATCGGGGTGGGCGCCGCCGCCGCGCTCTCGATCAGCCTACCGGCCCTGGCCCAGACCGTGACCCTGCGTTTTCACCAGATGCTGCCGCCGCAGGCCACCATCCCGGCCAAAGCCATCGTGCCCTGGATCCGCAAGGTGGAAAGTGAGTCGGGTGGGCGCATCAAGGTGCAACTCTTCAACGCCATGCAGCTTGGCGGTGCGCCGGTGCAGCTGTTTGACCAGGCCAAAGACGGCGTGGTCGATATCACCTGGACGGTGCTGGGCTACACACCCGGTCGCTTCCCCAAAACCGAGGTGTTTGAATTGCCCTTCATGACCGGTTCGGCCGAGGCGTCGTCGCAGGCGATCTGGGAATACGTGCAAAAGAACGCCCAGGACGAGTTCAAAGATGTGAAGCTGATTGCGGTGCACACCCACGGCCCCGGCTTTTTCCACACCAAAAACCCGATCACCGGGCTGGAGAGCCTGCAGGGCATGAAGGTGCGCGGCGGCTCGCGCATCATCAACAACATGCTGACCAAGCTGGGTGCGGTGCCGGTGGGCATGCCGGTGCCGGCGGTGACCGAATCGCTGTCCAAGGGGGTGATCGATGGCACCACCATTCCGTGGGAAGTGGCGCCCTCGCTCAAGGTGCATGAGCTGGTGAAAAACCACACCACCTTTCATGGCCCCACAGGGCTGTACACCCAGACCTTTGCGGTGTCGATGAACAAGGCCAGTTACGACAAACTGCCGGCGGATCTGAAGAAGGTGATCGACAACAACTCCGGGCTGGTGGCCGCCGCGATGTTTGGCAAAGCCATGGACGAGGGCGACAAGGAGGGCCGCGCCATTGCCGAGCGCGCTGGCAACCGCATCATCACTCTGGACGCGGCCGAGACCCAGCGCTGGCGCCGCACCGCCTCCACGGTCACCGACGACTGGCTCAAGGAAGCCAAGACCAAGGGCATCGACGGCGACCGTTTGCTGGCCGAAGCCAAGGCGGCCATTGCCAAATACACCAAGTGAGCGCTGGGCGAATTTGACCTGTCGCCACTGGTGCAACCCGCCGGGTGATCCGGCGGGTTTTTTTGCGGCCCTGCCTGGTGATATACAAAAGTTCTATAGCAGCATTGGGGCTATGTCGGTATTGGCGTCCTCAGCGATGGGTGAGAATCGCCGGGCGTTTTGTGCAGTCACAACGACAAGGTGGAGCAACATGATTCGAGCGATGTACCGGCTGGCCGAGGCCTTGGCCCTGTTGGGAGGGGTGGTGCTGGTGGCCCTCACGCTGATGGTGGTGGCCAGTGTCACGGGGCGGGCGCTGACCGGCATAGGACTGGGTCCGGTGCAGGGCGACTTTGAGCTGGTGGAAGTGGGTGTGGCGGTCGCCATCTTTTTCTTTATGCCTTGGTGCTATGTCAAAGGCGGCCACGCCACAGTGGATTTGCTTTACATGCATATGGGCGCTACAGGCCGGCGTGCGATCCAGGTGCTGAGTGACCTGTTGATGCTGGCGGTGTGGTTGGTGCTGGTGTGGCAGCTGTCGCTGGGCATGCTCGAAAAACGCGAGTACATGGAAACCACCTTCATTTTGCAAATGCCGATTTGGTGGGGCTATGCCCTGTGTGTGCTGGGTGGGGTGGCCGGTTGTCTGGTGTACATCGCGCGCACGCTGACGCTGCTGGGCCTGGCCCGCGAACCCGAGGGTTGGGCGCCCGAAGCCAACGCCGGACATTGACCACCGCCCCATTTGGAGACTGGCATTCATGAACACGATTGAACTGGCGCTGTGGTCTTTCCCGGT
>CAMBOY010000331.1 GCA_945869245.1 Hydrogenophaga intermedia | reverse complement strand
GCTCGTTCAAGATTTGCCGCTTCAGGGCGCCGTCGGGCAGCGTGGTCCACAGCGGGCGGGCTTGGGCCGCCATGCGGGCGCGGCCCTCGGCAGTGCTCAGGTCGCAGTCGGCGCTGGCCGCATCGACCAGAAAACGCGACAGCGGCATGGCCTGCTGCACAGCGGCGGCAAAACCTTCTGGGCCATGCGCGCGGATGTAGCTGTCGGGGTCGTGTTCGGCCGGCAGAAACAAAAACTTGACGCTGCGGGTGTCGGTGGCCCAGGGCAGGGCAGCGTCGAGCGCCTTGCGCGCGGCGCGCCGGCCGGCGGCGTCGCCGTCGAAGCTGAACACCACCGCGTCGGTGAAGCGAAACAGCTTTTGCACATGGTCGGGTGTGCAGGCGGTGCCCAGCGTGGCCACTGCATGCGCAAAGCCGAGCTGGGCCAGCGCCACCACGTCCATATAGCCTTCGGTGACCAGGCAGTAGCCGGCTTGGCGGATGGCGGTGCGCGCCTCAAACAGGCCGTAGAGTTCGCGCCCTTTGCTGAACACGGGTGTCTCGGGCGAGTTCAGGTATTTGGGCTCGCCTTTGTCCAGCACCCGGCCGCCAAAGCCGATGCATTCGCCTTTGACATTGCGGATCGGGAACATCACCCGGTCGCGGAAGCGGTCGTAGCGTTTGGCTTCGCCCTCGGCGTTTTTTTCGTCCTCGTGCTCAATGACCAGGCCCGATTCGGTGAGCAAAGCGTCGCTGTAGTCCGGGAACACATTGGCCAGGTGGCGCCAGCCCTCGGGCGCGTAGCCCAGGCCAAAGGTCTTGGCGATTTGGCCGGTGAGGCCCCGGCGTTTCAAATAGTCCACCGCGCGCGGGCTGTCTTTGAGCGCTTTGGCGTACGCGCCAGCGGCTTTTTCCAGCACGTCGGTGAGGGTGGTTTGCTTCTGCCGCATTTGGGCGGCGCGGGCGCGGTCTTCGGGTGAGGCTTGCTCTTCGGGCACTTGCAGTCCGCACTGCGAAGCCAGATCTTTGACCGCTTCCACAAAGCTCGCACCGGTGTGCTCCATCAAAAAACCGATGGCGTTGCCGTTCACGCCGCAGCCGAAGCAGTGGTAGAACTGCTTGGTCGGGCTGACGCTGAATGAGGGCGACTTTTCCCCGTGGAAAGGACACAGCCCCATGAAGTTGGCGCCGCCTTTCTTGAGCTGCACGTGTTTGCCCACCACGTCGACGATGTCGACGCGGTTGAGCAGCTCTTGAATGAAAGATTGGGGAATCGCCACCGGCGTATTCTCGCTGTTTGGCAAACACCACCCAGACCGGAGACACCCATGAGCAGCATCTACGACCAGGACTTGCCCCGCACCGAGGCCAACTTTGCCGCCTTGACGCCCTTGACCTTCATCGAACGCACGGCCGAGGTGTATCCCAAGCGCCTGGCGATTATGCACGGCGACTTGCGCCAGACCTGGGCCGAGACCTACCGCCGCTGCCGCCAACTGGCCAGCGCCTTGCAGCGCTGTGGGCTAGGCAAGAACGACACCGTGGCGGTGATGTTGCCCAACACCCCGCCCATGGTGGAGGCCCACTTTGGCGTGCCGATGGCCGGCGCGGTGCTCAACACCCTGAACACACGGCTCGACGCCGAAGCGGTGGCCTTTATGCTCGACCACGGCGAGGCCAAGGCGGTGATCGTGGACCCGGAGTTTGCCGGCGTGATGAAAAAAGCCATCGCCCTGCGCAAAACCCAGTCGCCGCTGCTGGTGATCGACGCCGAGGACGCCTTGTGGACTGGCGGCAGTGAGCGCATTGGCAGCCTCACGTACGAGGCATTGCTGGCCAGCGGCGATCCGGCGTTCCACTGGAGTCCGCCTGGCGACGAGTGGGACGCCATTGCGCTGAACTACACCAGCGGCACCACCGGCAACCCCAAGGGCGTGGTCTACCACCACCGGGGGGCGGCCATGAACGCGATCAGCAACATCCTGGAATGGGACATGCCCAAGCACGCGGTCTATCTGTGGACCCTGCCCATGTTCCACTGCAACGGCTGGTGTTTTCCCTGGACCATCGCCGCGCGCGCCGGTGTGAACGTGTGTCTGCGCCGGGTCGAGGCCCAGGCCATTTTTGACGCCATGCGCCAGCACGGTGTGACGCACTATTGCGGCGCGCCCATCGTGCATGGCTTGTTGGTCAATGCGCCCGCCGAACTGAAGGTGGGCATTGCGGCGGGCGTGAAGGCGATGGTGGCGGGTGCCGCACCACCGGCGTCGATGATCGAAGGCATGGAGCAGATGGGCTTTGACCTGACCCATGTGTACGGCCTGACCGAGGTGTACGGGCCGGCCACCGTCTGCGCCCAACACGCGGATTGGAACGACTTGGACATTGGCGAGCGCGCCCGGCTCAATGCGCGCCAGGGCGTGCGCTACCACCTGCAGCGCGACGTACGGGTGCTGGATCCCCACACGCTACAGCCGGTGCCACAAGACGGCGAGACCATGGGCGAGATCATGTTCAAGGGCAACATCGCCATGAAGGGTTATTTGAAGAACCCCAAAGCGACACAAGAGGCCTTTGCCGGCGGCTGGTTCCACAGTGGCGACTTGGCGGTGCAGTACCCAGACGGTTATTTCAAGATCAAGGACCGCAGCAAGGACATCATCATCTCCGGCGGTGAAAACATCTCCTCCATCGAGGTGGAAGATGCGCTCTATCGCCACCCGGCGGTGCTCGCTGCGGCCGTGGTGGCCAAGCCCGACGCGCGCTGGGGCGAAACGCCTTGCGCCTTTGTGGAACTGAAAGCCGGCGCCCAGGTCAGCGCCGATGAGATAGTGGCGCACTGCAAACAACACCTCGCCGGCTTCAAAGTGCCCCGCGCCGTGGTGTTCGGCGAACTCCCCAAAACCAGCACCGGCAAGATTCAGAAGTTTGAGCTGCGCCAGCAAGCCGGCTCAGCCGCTGCGATTGATGTGTGACGCTAGGCCACCTGATGGCTCGGCTTTGCCGGCCGTTGGGTGAAAACGCCACAGCGACCAGACAGTCAGCCGGCGCGCGTGCCCCCAGTCCAGCGCTCCCATGGGTCCGGCTCAGCCGGCCCATCGGGAG
>CAMBOY010000330.1 GCA_945869245.1 Hydrogenophaga intermedia | reverse complement strand
CCGATTTCGACTTCGATCTGCCCACCGAGCTGATCGCCCAACACCCCGCCGCCGAGCGCAGCGCAGCGCGCCTGCTCGACGGGCGCGGCGCCAGCCCGGTGGACCGCATCTTCCGCGACCTGCCCGGTCTGCTCGACCCCAAAGACCTGCTGGTGTTCAACGACACCCAGGTCATCAAGGCCCGGCTGTTTGGCGAAAAGTCCAGCGGCGGCAAGCTGGAAATGCTGATCGAACGCGTGCTGCTGCCGCACGAAGCCAGCGACGGCAGCGAGTACGAGGTGGTGGCCCATGTGCGGGTGAGCAAAAAACCCTTGCCCGGCGCGGTGCTGCACATGGCCGGCGGACTCGACGGTGGCGGCTTTGACGCCACCTACATCGGCCGCTGGCCCGACGAGCAAGGCCAGCTGTTTCGCTTTCGGCTGCACGGCCCGGTGGGCGACACGCCTTACGACCTCATGGCGCGCCACGGCCATGTGCCGCTGCCGCCCTACATTGAACACGCCGACGACGCCGAGGACGAGCGCCGTTACCAGACGGTGTTCGCCCGTGTGCCGGGCGCGGTGGCCGCGCCCACCGCCGCGCTGCACTTCGACCAGGGTGTGCTCACCGCCCTGGACGCACGCGGGGTGGAACGCGCCAATGTGACCCTGCATGTGGGCGCCGGCACCTTTGCGCCCATGAAGGCCGAGCGCATCGCCGACCATGTGATGCACCACGAGCGCTACGCCATTCCCGACAGCACCCTGGCCGCTATTGCACGCTGCCGCGCGCGCGGCGGTCGGGTGGTCGCCGTGGGCACCACCACCGTGCGCACGCTGGAGAGTTGGGCACGCACCGGCCAGCCCCAGGGCGACACCAATATCTTCATCACACCGGGCTTTGAGTTCCGGGTAGTGGACAAGCTGATCACCAACTTCCACCTGCCCAAAAGCACCTTGATGATGCTGGTCAGCGCACTGGCCGGGCACGCGCACATCATGGCGCTGTACCGCCACGCGGTGGCCGAGCGCTACCGCTTTTTCAGCTACGGCGACGCCATGCTGCTGGAGCGCGCACCCCAGACCTGAGTCCAGCGCCAGCGGCGCTCAATTTGTCAGAAGCGACGAACTGTCGCCGCTCAGCGACAGTTGGGTGAACGAACGATAAAGATTTCCTGTTGGTGACATTTCGCTACAAAGCACCCGGCTTTGCGCATGCCTTTGGTTTCAGAATCCTGCCCCAAGTTCTGTCACATCACACCCACCCACATCATGGAAATCTTCACCCGTCTTGGCTTGGCTTTGGTTCTGTCATTGGGTTTGGCGGTGTTGATGGCCTGGGGCTGGGACAGCGCCGAACCCTTGCCCAGCACGCCGGCGCAAGTGGCCAACGCAGCGCCCGGCGCGGCGCGCTGAACCCGTTGGCCAAGGCTGGCGGCGGCCAGCCTCCTAAAATCGGTCGATGCTCACATTTGAACGGCTTCTGACCGACCCCCCCACTGGCGCTTACGCCGGCAGCCACGCGCGCCGTGGCCGTCTCACGCTCAACCACGGCGTGGTCGAAACCCCCATCTTCATGCCCGTGGGCACGTATGGCACGGTCAAAGGCGTCATGCCCTCCAGCCTAGAAGACATGGGCGCACAGATCATTCTGGGCAACACCTTTCACCTGTGGATGCGCCCCGGCCTGGACATCATGCAGGGCTTTGGCGGCTTGCACAGCTTTGAGCAATGGCACAAACCCATCCTCACCGATTCGGGCGGCTTTCAGGTCTGGAGCCTGGGCGAGATGCGCAAAATCACCGAAGAAGGCGTGACGTTTGCGTCTCCGGTGAACGGCGACAAGCTCTTTATGTCGCCAGAAGTGAGCATGCAGATTCAGACCATCCTGAACTCGGACATCGTGATGCAGCTCGACGAGTGCACACCGTACGAGACCAAGGGCCACCTGACCACCGAGGCTGAAGCGCGCAAAAGCATGGAAATGAGCCGGCGCTGGGCCGTTCGGTCCAAGGCCGAATTTGAACGCCTGCAAAACCCCAACGCCTTGTTTGGCATTGTGCAAGGCGGCATGTTTGAACACCTGCGCCAGGAGTCGCTGGAAGCGTTGGTGGAGATGGACTTTCCCGGCTACGCCGTGGGGGGCGTCAGCGTGGGCGAGCCCAAAGAGCAAATGCTGCAGATCATGGCGCACACGCCACACCGCCTGCCCGAACACAAGCCGCGTTACCTGATGGGCGTGGGCACCCCCGAAGACCTGGTGCAAGGCGTGGCCGAAGGCGTGGACATGTTCGACTGCGTCATGCCCACCCGCAACGCCCGCAACGGCACGCTGTTTACCCGCTTTGGCGACCTGAAACTGCGCAACGCCCGCCACAAAAACGACCACCGCCCGCTGGACGAAACCTGCACCTGCTACGCCTGTGCCGGGCGCAGCGGCGTGAGCTGGGCCGACGGCGGACGCGACGGCTTTTCTCGCGCCTACCTGCACCACCTGGACCGTTGCGGCGAAATGCTCGGGCCCATGCTGGGCACCATCCACAACCTGCACTACTACCTGAACCTGATGCGCGAAGTGCGCGCGTCGCTGGACAGCGGCACCTTCGGCGACTTCCGCGCCCGCTTCAAAACCGACCGGGCGCGCGGGGTATGAGCGGCACGGGCAGGCTGCTCCAAGCCTGGTTGATCGCCGCGCTGGCCCTTGGCGTCGCAGGCTGCGCGACCCGCATCCACCCACTCGGTGACAGCGCCGCACCGGTGCTGCAAGTGCAACAGCGCGTGCAGCTCACCCCTCTGGGCGAGGGCATCGCGGCACAGGCCGAAGATTTGCAAACCGGCGACATCCTGCTGTCGTCCACCCAGTCCTTGGTGTCGCTGGGCATTCGGGCGTTCACCTTGTCACCGGTCAGCCACGCCGCCCTGTACGTGGGCGATGGCCAGGTGGTGGAAGCGGTGGGCGCCGGCGTGCAACAGCGACCCCTCGCCGATTACTTGGCCAGCGAATCCACGGTGGTGGCTTTTAGGCACCCGGATATCAACGAAGCCCAAGCCCTGCGCCTGCGCGAGTACGCCCAAAGCCTGGTGGGCAAGCAATACAACCCGGTGGG
>CAMBOY010000329.1 GCA_945869245.1 Hydrogenophaga intermedia | reverse complement strand
CGCATCGGCGGGTGGCTGGTGCGCGCTGGCGGCACTGCGGCGCCGGGCGGTGGAGCGGGGCGCAACGGTGATGTCGGCCACGCCAGGAATGTGCCAATCGGCGTCCAGACTCGGCACGGCGGCGGGCGCTGTGGCGCGGCTCGTGTCGGGTGTGACCGCCGCCGCGGCACTGCGGCGCGGCGCGCTGCGGCGCAATGTGGGAGCGGGAGCGCCCAAGTCGGCCACGGGGGGAATGGCCATGTCGCCCCAGCGCACGGCAGCGGCTTGCTCGGCGCTGCGGCGGGGGCGCCGGCGCGGTGCTGGCGCCTGGCTGGCGCCGGCGGCGCTGGGGCTGACCGGGGCGCGCTCGGTGGGGCCCAAGGCGAGGGTGGGCGCGACCACAGCCATGGCCGGCTGTGGTGGGTGTGCGGTGGCGCTGCGCCCACCGGCTTCGGCGCCCGCCGCTTGGGTGTTGCGCACCAGTGCCATGGCTTCTTCAAAAGCCTGCATATTGCCGCTGGCGGGTTTGTGCACACGCGCCGGTTCCATGGCCTGGAAGCTGGCGCGCGGCTCTTCGCGCACCAGCGCGGCTGGGGCCTCGGGCTCGATGTCGATGGCCACAATCAACTCGGTTTGGCCGTCGATGCTCTGGTTGGCGATCACCAGCACGTCCGGGCCATACAGCGACATGGCTTTTTCGGTGGCGGAGCGGCTGTCGCGGGCGATGATGCGCTTGAGTTCCATGATTCAACCCAATCAGTTGTTGCGGTTGTTGGGATCGGCTTCGACGGTGAACACGACCTTGACCGCTTGGTCGTCCGGGATTTCGCTGTACGACAGCGTGGTCAGATCGGCGATGCGCGGGCGGATCATGCGCGAGAGCCAGGCGCGGATATTGGGCGAGACCACCAGCACAGCGGGCAGGCCACTTTCTTCCATTTGCCGCGCGGTGCGGCGCATGGCGCCAAACAGGCTTTCCGCGAGTTGGGGTTCGATCACTGGTGCCATATTGCCGTTGCTTTGCATGAACACGCTATGCAAGAGTTGTTCCAGGTTGGGCGACAGTGTCATTACCGACAGGGTGTCGCGGTTTTCCAGCAGGTTCTGGATCATCATGCGACCCAGCTTAGGCCGCACCAGCGCAGTGAGCTGCTCCACGTCCTGGGTGCGGGCGGCGGCCTCGGTGAGCGCCTCGGCGACCGAGCGCATGTCGCGGATCGGCACCGATTCGGCCAGCAGGTTTTGCAGCACACGTGTCATGTTGCCGACGCTGATTTTGGCTGGCACCAGTTCTTCGACCAATTTGGGCGACTTGGCCGACAGTTTGTCGAGCAGCTTTTGGGTTTCGTCGTGGCTCAGCAGTTCGGCGGCGCTGTCGCGCAGCACTTTATTGAGGTGGGTGGCCACCGCGGTGGCGGCGTCGACCACGGTGTAACCCAGCGAGCGCGCCAGATCGCGCTGTGTGGGCTCGATCCACACCGCTTCTAGGCCAAAGGCCGGTTCGCGGGTGGGTGTGCCTTCCAAGCTGCCGTAGACCTTGCCGGGGTTGATGGCCAATTCGCGGCCGGCTTTGGCTTCGCCACGTGCCCGCACCACGCCGTTGAGCACAATGTTGTAGTTGTCGGGCGGCAGGCTCAGCACGTCGCGGATGCGCACCGGCTGCACCAGAAAGCCCAGCTCGGCCGACAGCTTCTTGCGCACGCCCTTGACCCGGGTCATGAGCTGCCCGCCGCTGTCGGGGTTGACCAGCGGAATCAGGCCGTAGCCGATTTCCAGACCAATCAGATCGACCGACTCCACATCGTCCCAGTCCAGTTCTTTGGGGGCGTCGCTGGTGGCGGTGGTCGCCACTTGTTGGGCGGTTTCGCCTCGCAGTTGGCCTTTGAGCACCATGAGGCCCATGCCCGCTGTGGCGGCTGCCAAGAGCAAAAACACCAGATGGGGCATGCCAGGAACCACACCCATCAGTCCCAAGATACCGGCTGCGATGAACAGGGCTGACGGATTGGACAGCTGGGATTTGGCCTGTTCGGTCATCGACTCGGCCGTGGTCACCCGGGTCACGATGATGGCGGTGGCCAGCGACAAGAACAGCGCGGGAATTTGTGCCACCAAGCCGTCGCCGATGGTCAACAGCACATAAATACGGGTGGTTTCTTCTAGCGAGAGGCCGTGTTGGCCCATACCAATGACCAGACCGCCGACCAAGTTGATCAACAGAATCAGCAGACCGGCCAGCGCGTCGCCGCTGACAAACTTGGAAGCGCCGTCCATGGAGCCGAAAAAGTCCGACTCTTGGGACAACTCTTCGCGGCGTTTCTTGGCGGTTTCCTGGTCGATGATGCCGGCGCTCAAATCGGCGTCGATCGCCATTTGTTTGCCGGGCATGGCGTCCAGGGTGAAGCGGGCGTTCACCTCAGACACCCGGCCCGCGCCCTTGGTCACCACAAAGAAGTTGACGATCATCAAGATCACAAAAATGATGAAGCCAACCAGGTAGTTGCCGCCAATCACGAACTCACCAAAGGCGCTAATGACCTGACCTGCGGCTTCGGGTCCCGTATGGCCTTCGACCAAGATGACGCGTGTTGAGGCCACGTTAAGGGCCAATCGCAGCATAGTGGCCATCAACAGCACAGTCGGGAAGGACGAAAAGTCCAGCGGTTTGCGGGTGTTGATGGCGACCATGATCACCACCAGACCGGTGAGGATGTTGATCGTGAACAGCAGATCGAGCAGCAGCGGTGGCAGCGGCAACACCAGCATGGCCATGATGACGAGCACGATGGCCGGGATGCCCAGGCCCGACTTGTCGTAGCCGGACAGGCGCTGTCGGAGCGTTGACAGAGATAGCGTGCTCATAAGACGTTGGTGTTGGTTGTGCTGACTACCCACAGGGGTCTATCGCCAGTCATGCAAGCCGTGTGCCATGCCAAACCGACACCACCATGCCAGTTGAGCGCAGCGCTGGCCTGCACTTGGCCCTTTTTTTGCGTACCCCTTGTCTATTGCGATGCAGCGGCAAGCCTTTGCCCTTGGGTTGCGGCGGTGGAAGCCGCCTCTGTTCGGGCATTGCGCCGATGCAGCGTGGAATAGATTTGGTTTGATTTGCGCACAGAAGGG
>CAMBOY010000328.1 GCA_945869245.1 Hydrogenophaga intermedia | reverse complement strand
GCCCCAGGCGCTTGCACACAACCGCATCGGACGGCGCCATGCGCTGTGGCTGCTGGGAGCGGCCGCCGGCGCCAGCACCCTGGGCGCGCTGCAAGGCTGCGCCCAGTCGCCGGTGACCGGCGAACGTATCTTGGTTGGCATGTCCGAAGCGCAAGAGCGCGCGGTGGACGCGCAGGTGGCGCCGCACCAGTTCTCGCAAGACCTGGGCGCGGTGCAGGACGCGGGCATCAACCGCTACGTGAACGAGCTGGGCCAGCGCATGCACAAGCTCAGCCACCGCCCCGACATGCCCTATTCCTACCGGGTGCTCAACGCCAATTACGTCAACGCCTACACCTTCCCCGGTGGCGCCATGGGCGTGACGCGCGGCATCTTGGCCGAACTCAAGGACGAAGCCCAACTGGCCGCCTTGCTCGGCCACGAGTTGGGCCATGTGAACGCCCGGCACGCGGCGCAGCGCCAGGGCCAGGCCCTGGTGGCGCAAGTGGCGGTCATAGGAGTGAACATCGCCGCACAAAACAGCCGCTGGGCGGACCTCAGCGCCATCGGCAGCCAAATCGGCGCCAGCGCGCTGCTGGCGAGCTATTCGCGCGACCACGAACGCGAGGCCGACGCCTTGGGCCAGGAATACCTGGTGCGCGCCGGCTATCCCGCCCAGGGCATGACCGATCTGCACCAACTGCTGGTGGACCAAGAAAAAGAAGCGCCCAGCCTACTGGCCACGCTGTTCTCCTCGCACCCCATGAGCGGCGAGCGCCGCGCCACCGCCGCCCAGCAGGCCCAAACCCGCTACGCCAGCAGCGCCGGTCTGCCGCGCCAGCGCGAGCGCTTGATGGACAACACCAACAGCCTGCGCCGCATCAAGCCCACCATCGACGCCTGCCAGCGTGGCGAAACCGCCTTGTCGCAACGCAAGGCCGACGCCGCCCAGCGCGAGTTCGCCGCCGCGCTCAAACACACGCCCAACGACTACGCCAGCCATGTGCGCATGGCCCAGTGCCTGCAGGCGCTCGGACGCACCCGCGAAGCCCAATCGCACGCCGAGCAAGCCCAGCGCATCTACCCACAAGAGGCCCAGGCGCACAAACTGGGCGGGGTGCTGGCGCTCAGCCTGCGCGATCCGGCCAAGGCCTACGAAGGCCTGCACCGCTTTGACCAGCTGCTGCCCGGCGACCCTGGTGTGCTATTCCTCAAAGGTGTGAGCCTAGAGGGCATGGGCCAGCGCGAACGCGCCGCCCAGCACTACAGCGCTTTTTTGCAAGGCACGGCCCAGGGCGACGCCGCCCAGTACGCCGCCAGCCGCCTGCGCGGCTGGGGCTATCTGCGCTGAAGGCTGCGCTCAGGCCTTGCGGCCCACGGCCTGCACCTCGTCGGCCGTGAGCCAGCGCCACTGCCCCTGCGGCAGGTCGCTCAAGGTGAGCGCCCCCATGGCGCTGCGGTGCAGCGTCTCTACCCGGTTGCCCACCGCCGCCACCATGCGCTTGACTTGGTGGTACTTGCCCTCGGTCAGGGTCAGGCGCAGGTGCAAGTCGCTCACCCGCTCAGCGCCGGCCGCCTTGACCGGCTTGGGGTCGTCGTCCAGCACCACGCCCTGCAGCAGGCGGTCGATCTGCTCGGCATCCAAGGGGTGCTTCACGCCGACCTCATAGACCTTGGGCACATGGTGCTTGGGCGAAGTCAGACGGTGAATAAAGGCGCCGTCGTCCGACAGCAGCAGCAAGCCGGTGGTGTCCTGATCCAGCCGCCCCACTGCCTGCACACCGGCGGCCGCGCCGCCGCCGCGCTGGCGCAAGGGCGCCGGCAACAGGGTGTAGACGCTGGGGTGTGCCCCCGGTTTGTGTGAACACTCAAAACCCGGCGGCTTGTGCAACAGCAAAAAGGCGCGCTCGTGGTAAGGCCACGCCTTGCCCTGCACCCACAGCACTAGGCCCTCGGGGTCCAGGTCGGCGGTCGGGTCGTCGCAGGGCGGCGCATCGGGCGCCAGGCTCACCAAGCCCTGCTGCACCAGGCCCCAGCACACACGCCGGGTGCCAAAGCCCTGGGAAAAAAGAATATCCTGAAGTTGCATGGTGACTCACAACGGCTGCTGGGGGCAGATCGCGGCTTCAGCGCAAGAAATGTGTGCGGTAGTGCACCAGTTCGTCGATCGACTCGTGCACATCGGCCAAGGCGGTGTGGCGCTGCTGCTTTTTGAACTGTGCGTACACCTCCGGTCGCCAGCGCTTGGCCAGCTCCTTTAAGGTGCTCACATCCAGGCAACGGTAATGAAAAAACGCCTCCAGCTTGGGCATGTACTTCACCAAAAAGCGCCGGTCTTGGCTGATGGTGTTGCCACACATGGGTGAGACCTTGCGCGGCACATAACGGGCTAGGAAGTCGAGAATCTGGGCCTCGGCATCGGCCTCACTGACGGCGCTGGCCTTGACCTTGTCGATCAACCCACTTTTGCCATGGGTGCCTTTGTTCCAGGCGTCCATGCCGTTGAGCAGCGCGTCGCTCTGGTGGATCACCAGCACCGGGCCTTCCACCCGCACCGACAAATCGCTGCTGGTCACCACCACGGCAATCTCCAGCAGGCGTTCTTGTTCGGGGTCCAGACCACTCATTTCGCAGTCGATCCAGACCAAGTTTTGGTCGCTTTTGCCCAGGGTGGCTGGCGCTGGGCTGGGGGTTGTTGCAAATTCACTCATGGCGGCGATTGTCTCCGAACACGCCCCCACCGCACGCAAGACCGGACCAGTTCGATAGACTTGGGGCTATGGACAACCCATCGAACCTTTGGACTGCTGTGTTTTGTGCCTTGCTGGTGGGCACGCTGCTGACCCGGCTGTGGCTGGCCAACCGCCACATGCGGCATGTGGCCCAGCACCGCGCCGCGGTGCCAGCGCCGTTTCACACCACCATCGACCTAGCGGCACACCAAAAAGCCGCCGACTACACCATCGCCAAAACCCGCTTTGGCTTGCTCGACACCGCCTGGGACAGCGCGCTGCTGGTGGGCTGGACGCTGCTGGGTGGCTTGCACGCCCTCAACCAGCTCTGGCTCGACTGGCTGGGCTCCGGGCTGTGGCAACAACTCGCGGTGATGGGCAGCTTTGTGTTGAT
>CAMBOY010000327.1 GCA_945869245.1 Hydrogenophaga intermedia | reverse complement strand
CCATTCATGATTGGAAGGCAGCACTGACCCGGTTTACCATCGAGTTTGGAGATCGCCTCTCCGATATTTGATGTCCGCCCCGTTTACACAAAATTCAGGACACGCCCCTTGGTGGATCAGGCAGCCAGGGCCAATAGTGTGTCCAAGAGACGATGGGTCGCCGACCTGATTCGCACCTACGGGGCGCACGATTGGCCCCAAGACTGTTTGGCGCTTGCTGGTCGGTTTGCCGACTTTCCGCTGTGCGACGACGCGCGTGCCCGAGCTGCAGCTGCTGAACTGGCACAGCACGTAAAACCCGGCTCCAACCGCACACCCTTATGAGGTGAACCCCATCGATGACACCCCCTTTGACACGACCACACGTCGAGGCTTTTTTGGCGCTCAGCTTGGACGGCTTTATCGCAGGGCCAGACCACGACCTGTCTTGGCTGGAGCCGTTTGGCCAAGATTCCGCCGAGGACACCGGCTACGCCGCCTTGATGGCCCGTACAGACTTGTTGCTGATGGGGCGCCGCACCTACGACGCTGTGTCCGCGTTTTCAGAGTGGCCTTACGCGGGCAAGGCTGTGGCGGTGCTCACGCACAGGCCCTTGGCGCCCCAACACGGTGAACGCGGTGTGCAAGGCGATTTGCCAACCGTGCTGAACGGTTTGGCGCGCGAGGGCGTTCGATCGGTCTATCTGGACGGCGGCCAAGCGGTCAGGCAGGGGTTGCAAGCCCGGGTGATCGACCGTTTGACCCTATCGTGGGCGCCGGTGGTGCTGGGGCATGGCGTGTCGTTGCTGCAAGGGTGCACAAGCCGCATCGGCTTTCAGGTGCACAGCTCGCGCTTGTTGCCCAGCGGTTTGGTGCAGACGGTGTATCTTCCCGCTTCTTGACATCTCAACACCTCTATGTCCATGCGATTACACGGAATGGCGGGGTCTGTGCAGTTGCAACCTAGCACCTGAGTCTGTGTCACCGGCTATCCACTGGCGCCCCAACCACCACCATGCTCGATCTTTTCACCCGCATCACCACCTTCGTCCCTGGCCAGTGGGAACGTGTCATTGCCACCGCGTTGCTGATTGGCCTGGGTCTGCTGTTGTCCAACCTGTGGGCACGTTATCTGGCGCGCGGCGAGATCACGCCCGACAAGCGCCGGCTGCACCTGGTGTGGGCGCGCAATGTGATCTGGTTCACCGTATGGCTGGCGGTGGTGGCGGTGTGGGCGTCCACCATTGCGGGGTTTGCGCTGTCGCTGGCGGCGGTGGCCGGCGCCATGCTGATCGTCAGCAAAGAGCTGGTGATGTGTGTGCACGGCTACCTGTACCTCACGTTGGTGCAGCCGTTCAAGATTGGCGATGTGGTGGAATTTGGCCCGCTACAAGGCCGGGTGATCGACATCGACATGTTTGCCACCACCCTGGCCGATCTGGACGACGCGGGCCAACAAACCGGCAAGGTCAGCGAATTCCCTAACGGTCTGCTGCTGACCACGCCGCTGAAAAACGTGTCGCCCTTGGGGTCGTTTGGTTTGCACCATGTGCGCGTGCCCATCCCCGAGCGCTTCACCCCGGATCTGGACCGGATAGAGGCAGCGGCCTTGGCCGCCGGCGACGAAGTGGCCGAACCCTGGCTGCAACAAGCCATGGAGCACTTTCGCAAAGAGTCTGAAGAGCGCTTCATCAGCTATTCGTCGGGCCGCACCAAGGTGAGCTGGGATTTCTCTGACCCCGAGTACCTGGTGCTGGTGCTGCGGGTGGCGTGCCCCAACACCGAACGCAGCAAGGTCGAGCAGGCGGTGTTCAAACGCGTGTGGGCGGCACTGCACGCACAGCCGCAGACCTGACAGTCCGAGCACGCGAGACGCGCTATCGGGGTGGAGCCTACAATTCCCATATGCGAACGTGGCTTTTGGCGGTGTTTGTGCTGCAGTTGTTGTGGAACATGGCGGGTGTCGCCTTGGTGGGCCACAGCCAAGAGCGCCCGGGCGACAGGAGTGTGTACACCTCTGTGTCGCTGGCCGACGTGAAGCTCACCGAGGGCAAGGGCTTGGTCGATTTGGCTCACGGCCTGATGGACGAAGTGCCCGAGTTGCCCGACACCTTGTTGCGGCGCTCGCCGCTCAAAGCGAGCTTGGCTCGTGGCCAGGGCCACCGCAGTCCGCTTGGCGATGGTTTGCCGGCGCCGTGGCTTGACGGCGTGTTCCGTCCCCCCACATTGGCCTGATCGGCTCGACGCTGGCAGCGCATGCGCGCCGCAGCAGCGAATTCCCACGCCGGCCCCTGTGTTGTCACCCTTGCTGTGGCGGCCTAGCTTGTGCGCTCCTTTGTTACTGAACCCCCTTTGCCATGGAAATAGCTTTATTGTTTGCGTTGATTTTGCTCAACGGTGTGTTCGCGATGTCTGAGATCGCGCTGGTGACCGCGCGCAAGGCGCGGCTACAAAAACTGATCGACGAGGGCGACAATGCCGCAGCTGCGGCGGTGAAGTTGGGTGAAGACCCGACCCGCTTTCTATCGACCATTCAGATCGGTATCACGTCGATTGGTGTGCTCAACGGTATCGTGGGTGAGGCCGCGCTGGCCGGCCCGCTGGCGGTGTGGCTGACGCAACTGGGCATGGCGTCCAACGCTGCCGAATTGGCGGCCACCGCCTTGGTGGTGGTGGTGATCACGTATTTCTCGATTGTGGTGGGCGAATTGGTGCCCAAGCGGATTGGTCAGTCCAACCCCGAAACGCTGGCTCGCTTGGTGGCCCGTCCCATCAACGCCTTGGCCATTGCGACCAAACCGTTTGTGCTGCTGCTGTCCTTGTCGACCAAGGCCTTGCTGCGGGTGCTGGGCGTCAAGAACAACAACGCCAACGCGGTGACAGAAGAAGAAATCCACGCCATGCTGGAAGAAGGCACCAGCGCAGGGGTGATCGAGTCGCACGAGCACACCATGGTGCGCAATGTGTTCCGACTGGACGATCGACAGATTGGCTCCCTGATGGTGCCGCGCAGCGATGTGGTGATGCTCGACCTTGAGCAAAGTTTTGAAGTGAACATGGCGCGGGTCGAGGCGTCGGACAACGCGCGCTTCCCGGTGGTGCGCGGCGATTTGAACAACGTGGTGGGTGTGGTGA
>CAMBOY010000326.1 GCA_945869245.1 Hydrogenophaga intermedia | reverse complement strand
CTGGGGGTGCTGAGCCTGCCGTTTGCGCTGGGTGTGCTGGGCGGGGTGTGAGGCGCGAGCCGCGCAGCGGCGCAGCGTGGGGGCTACAGTTTCAGGCGCTGGGCCGCCCCAAGCCTGAAACGCACCCCCTCGGGGGGCAGCGAGCCGCGCAGCGGCGCAGCGTGGGGGCTTTACTTCAGCTTCAACAGACCCAACCGGCGCTCAATGCGAGCCACCTCGTCGGCCTGATCCGCTCGCTGTGCCAAGTCGCGCTGCACCATCAGCCACGCCATGAGCGGCCGAGGCCAGCCCTGTGCGCTGGCCGTGTCCACCGCCAAGGCCACCAACGCCGGGCTGGCCTGTCCACGCTGCAAGGCCACGCCGGCCGCCACCAGACGCGACAGCGGGTCGGCCATCTGCGGCAGGCGAGTGGCCAGCGCGGCGGCGTCGAGCGCCACCAGACCGCGCTGCGCAGCGGGCAACAGGGCTGCGTCGGCGGCGCTGGCCTGGCCCTGCAGATAACGCGCATAGGCGCGCTCGGCCTCGGTGGCATCGGCCGCATGGACCGCAAAGGCCTGGCACGGCTCCAGTTGCACGCTGGCCACTTGGGCGGCGCAGCGCAGCAAAGCCAGGCGCGCCAGCCGGGTCGGATCGGCGGTGCGCTGGGTCTCGCGCTCGGCCACACGCCATTCGGCCTCAGCGATCCGGCTGTTGCCAGAGAGCCAAGCGTCCACCGCGCGCTCGGCACTGCCCTGGGCGTTGAGTTGCCAATTGGGCGGCGGTGCGGTGCTGCCGCAAGCGCCCAAGACCAGCAGCGCCGCAGCGGCCACAGCAGACAACAAGGTGCGGATCGTCATGGCAGCTTCACCTCGGCGTCGCGGGCCAACGGCCATTTGCGGTTGACCTCGTTGACCAGGTGTTGCACCTTGCGCAAGCTGGCCTCGACTTCGGCGCGCAGGGCATCCAAATCGGTGGTGGCTTCGCGGGTGTTGCCAGCGATGGCCTTGGCCTCCACCAGCACCGCGTCGACCTTTTGCAGGCTGGTGCGGGCGTCGGCCAGCAAGCCGTTGAGTTGGGTCACGCTGGCACGCACATCGCCCACCACGCTGCCCTGCCCTGCGGGCGCGCCGGCGCCAAACACCTGGGCGTCGGCGTTGCGCACCAGGCCGTCGAGCCGCGCGGTCAGCGCATCGGCCCGCGCCAGCAAGGCGTTGGTGCGCTCAATGGTGGCAACAATGCGCCGCGCGTCGGCCTCGTTGCCCATCAGCACACCGAGTGCGCCCTCAGGGCCCTTGAGCTTGTCGGTCACGGCCTGGGTGTTGGTCAGCGACTGCGCCAACGGCGAGCTCTCGTCGGTCAAGGCGGTCAAGTTGGCCAGCAGGTCGCGGATCGACGCCGTGAGCCGGGGAATCTCTGCCGCCGCGTCGCCACGCAGCACCGGGCGCTCGGCGCCATCGGGCAGCGGCGGGTCTTCCAGCACACCGGTGAACGCGCGGATTCTGGTGCCACCCACCAGCCCCCGCTCGAGCGTGAAGATGCTGCCGGTGCGCAGCCATTTGGCGTCTTTTTTTGGCACCGACAGCACGATGCGCACATTGGCGTCATCGGCCAGCTCGATGCGCGTGACCCGCCCGATGGAAAAGCCGGCAAAGGTCATGTTCATGCCGACCGACACGCCCTCGGAATCGTCGGCGATCAGCACCAATTGCTGGGTGCGCTCAAACACACCCCGCGCATACAACACATACAGCACCGAGCCCATCAGCACCAGCGCCATCAGCAGCAGCAGCCATTTGGCCTTGCGCTCCAGATGCGGCACCTCGGGCCAGTCGGTCGGCGCCTCGGGCGGCGGGGGGGCTTGGGTGTTCATGGTTTGCCTGTGTCTCAGTAATAGTTGCCCACCAGCGAGGCGGTTTGCAGCGCCAGCAGCACCAGCGACAGGCGCGCCAGCTCGGCCATGTCGCTGCGCCGCAGTGGCTCGCCCTGGGTGTGGGCCCACGCGCCACCGGCCAGCGGCACCACCGCCACCGCCGTGGCCATGGCCAGGGTCTTGAGCACAAAAATCAGTGTCACGGCTGGGGTGAATACCCCACCCACCGCCTCGGTATAGAAGGGCCAGCCCCAGGGCGACAAGCCGTACACACTCAGGTAGCTCAGGCCCAGCATCAGCGTGCCGGCCAAGCCACACAAGAGCAACACCGCAAAGCCCAAAGCGAACGCGCGCGGCGCCAGCTCGCCCATGAGCAACTGCGCATGACTGGGCGCGCGGCCCTGACGGCTGAGTCCCACCAAATGCCGGCGCCAGGCCTGCGACATCGGCAAAGCGGCGCGCACCGCCACAAACAGCGCCGCACCCAGCGGAATCAGCTCCAGCACCAGGGTGCGCACCACCACCTCCAGCGCGTATTGCGACAGGCCGTATTGCTGCGCTGTGGTCACCACAATGCGAATCAGCACCAAACCGAGCAAGGCAGTCACCACCAGCAAGGGCCAGATCAGCGGCGGCACCACCTGCACCAGCTGGCGCATCAGGCGCTGGCGTTGCGCCGCCGTGCGGTAGGTGGCCGGGTGCAACACCAGCACCAGCAACTCGGCCGCCAGCAGCAGCACTTGCCAGGCACCCAGCAGCGCGGCGCGCAGGCGCTGGTGCCAGCGCCGCAGCGGCGCCAGCAAAGGGTTCACAGATGGACCAAGGGGGCGGCCAGACATGCGCCCGATGATAGTGCGGCCATACCAAGCCGACCACCGCCAGGGCCATCGGCGCGGGCACAATGGGCGCATGAGCCAGACCATTCTTGTGTTGGGTGCCGGCATGGTCGGCACCTGCACCGCACTGCACCTGCAGCAGCGCGGCTTTGACGTGACCCTGATTGACCGGCGCGAACCAGGGCAAGAAACCTCGTTCGGCAACGCCGGCCTGATCCAGCGCGAAGCGGTGGAGCCCTACGCTTTCCCGCGCGACCCCGCCTTTGTGCTGCGCGCCGCGCTTGGCCTGGGCGCCGAGGTGCATTGGCACAGCAGCGGCCTGCTGGCCATGGGCCGCGCGCTGCTGGGCTACTTTCGCCATTCGCACCCCGCGCGCCACGCGGTCGCCACCGCCGCCTACAGCCGGCTGATCGCCCACGCCATGCACGAACACACGCCCCTGGTGGCGGCCGCCG
>CAMBOY010000325.1 GCA_945869245.1 Hydrogenophaga intermedia | reverse complement strand
TGACTGGGTGCTCACGCTCTCGCGCTGCTGGACTCGGCACGTCCCGGGTCGCTCCAGGCCCAGAAACCCCGCCCACACCAAACCTCATCCTTCGCAGTCATACAAGCGCGCGGCTTAAGTTCGGTGGATTGGATCCGCGGTGCCCTGGCGTTTAGGCTTCTTCGCGCTGACAGGACTGCGGTGTCTTGGTGTTTTGGCTTCTTCGCTCGGCGGTGGCTGGCGTTGGCCAGCACCGCACTCGGTTTCACTCCAGCAGACCTGTGGCTGCGAACACCGCTCGCCAAGCGGCGAGTTTGCGCTCGAAGCTCCAGCTGGCGTTGGCTGGGCTGGTGGAGGGAAGGCGGTAGACCGGTAAGCCCAGAGCTTGGGTGTGGCGGGCGTGGCGAAAGCTTTCACCACCGTTGTGGGCAATGGCCTTCAGCTGTGGGCACTGCGTTTGCGCCCAGGCGAAGTCGTTGAGCGTGGCGTGGCGGATGGCGCTGTCTAGGCTGCCTTCGCGCTCACAGCTGGCGTACACGTCCCAGATGCCCAAACCACGCGTTCGCAGCACCTCCAACCGATCCTCATCACCGATATCGCCCCATGGTTGATTCCACAGTGTTTCCAGCAGACGCCAGAACTGGTTCTGCGGATGGCCGTAGTAGCGCTGGCTGCGCAGCGAAGCCACGCTCGGAAAGCTGCCCAGCACCAGCAAACGGGTCTGCGGCCCGATCACGGGTGGCAAACCATGCAGCCGGCTCATGCCAGCAGGGCCGCCAGGCGCGGCAGCACGCGGCAGGCGTTGGCGCTGCTGGCCTCGGCCAGCGCCTGCGCCTCGATGCCACGCAAATCCGCGAGCACCGCGCCAATGCGCGGCAACTCGGCCGGAGTGTTGATGCCCTGCCGCTGGCCGGCGGCGCGCTCGGCTGCGGTGGCGTAGAGCCACTGCGGCGGGATGTCGGGTGCGTCGGTCTCCAGCACCAAGGCCTCCAGCGGCAAAGTGCGGGCCAAGTGGCGCAACTGGCGCGCGGCCTCAAACGTCATGGCACCACCAAAGCCCAGCGCAAAGCCCAGGTCGATGAAGTGGCGCGCCTGCTGCTCACTGCCGTTGAAGGCGTGGGCGATGCCGCCCACTGGCAGTTCGCGCAAGTGTTTGAGCAGCAGGTCGGCGCTGCGCCGCACATGCACGATGACCGGCAAGCCGTGCTGGCGCGCCAGCCGCAACTGGGCGCGGTAGACCTGTTGTTGCCGCTCGCGCATGGCGGGGGTGCAAAGTGCCGGCACAAAAAAGTCCAGACCTATTTCACCCACCGCCACCAGACGTGGGTCGTCGCGGTGGCGCTCCAGCGCCTCGGCCAAGGCCAGCAGATCGGCGTCGCTGGTCTGCGGCACCCACAGCGGGTGGATGCCCAGGGCATAGGCGTCGCGGTGGGTGTGTGCCCAATGGCGCACCGCATCAAAGTTGGCCGGGCACACAGCAGGCACCACACACAGGCCCAGGCCGCGTGCGCGCGCCAGTTCGCGCGCCTGCACCGCGTCTGCGCCGTGCGGCCCGAACTCGGGCGCGTCCAAATGGGCATGGGTATCGATCCACATGTCTGGCATATTGACACGAAACTCTGGGGCCGCTGCGCCCCGCACAAGGCACAACCATGCATCGATACACCGTGATCGGCTTGTTTGCCCTGGCCGTCGGTGGCCTGGGCGTGGTGGGCGGCTGCGCGCCGTCGAGCAACGCCACCCCGGGTCAGGCGCCTGCGGCACTGAGTATTCCGCTCGACACCCACTGGCGCCTGACCGCATTACAAGGTGCTGCGCCGATTGCGGGACACGAGCCCACGCTGAGCTGGGAGGCGGACGGTCGCATCCACGGCAGTGCCAGCTGCAACCGCTATTTTGGTGAATGGAGCGGCACACCCCAGGAGCTGCAGCTCAAGGCGGTGGGCATGACCAAGATGGCGTGTTTTCCCGACAACGTCGGCCAACAGGAAACCGCTTTTGTGCGGGCGCTGCAGCAAGTGCGCCGCCTGCGCATAGAAGGCGCCGCGCTGGTGCTCGACGACAAGGCCGGGCAGGCGCTGCTGCGTTGGGAACGCGCCAGCGCCAACTGATCAGCTCAGCACACCCCGGGTCAGGCGCAGCACCCGCGCGCACCGCTGCGCCAGCGCCTCGTCGTGGGTCACCACCACAAAAGCGGTGCCCTGGTCGCGCGCCAGCTGCAACATCAGCTCAAACACGCCGTCGGCGGTGCTGCGGTCTAGATTACCGGTGGGCTCGTCGGCCAGCACACAGGCCGGCGCGGTGACCAAGGCGCGCGCCATGGCCACCCGCTGGCGCTCGCCACCCGAGAGTTCGGCCGGGCGGTGGTGCAGGCGCTCGCCCAGACCCACGCGCTGCAGCATGGCAGTGGCCACCTCGGCGGCGCGGACGCGGTCGTCGCGGCGAATCCACAGCGGCATGGCGACGTTGTCACAGGCGCTGAATTCGGGCAGCAGGTGGTGAAACTGGTAAACAAAGCCCAAATGCCGGTTGCGCAGCTCGCCCTGCTGGGCAGCGCTCAACGCGTCCAAACGCTGGCCCTGCAGCGTCACGGCGCCGGCGGTGGGCGCGTCCAGACCACCGAGCAGATGCAGCAACGTGCTTTTGCCCGAGCCCGAGGCGCCGACAATCGCCACCGTTTCGCCGGCGCGCACCGTCAAGTCCACGCCTTGCAGCACCGACACGTCGAGCCGGCCTTCGGTGAACCGTTTGGTCAGGCCCTGGGCCTGCAACACCACAGATGTGTTCATGGCAGCGGCCTCATTCGTACTTCAGCGCTTCGGCCGGGTTGACTCGGCTGGCGCGCCAGCTGGGGTAGAGCGTGGCCACAAAAGCCATCACCAGAGAAGTCACCGCCACCGGCACAATGTCGCCGCGCTGCGGGTCGCTGGGCATGCGGTTGATGAGGTAGATGTCCTGCGGCAAAAAGCTCGCACCCAGCGCGGCTTCCAGCGCCGGCACCAGGGTGTCGATGTTGAACGCCACACCCAGCCCCAGCAGCAGCCCCAGGCCGGTGCCGATCACGCCCACGGTGGCGCCCTGCACCACAAAAATCGCCATCACGCTGCGCGGGCTCGCGCCCAGGGTGCGCAAAATGGCGATGTCGGCGCGCTTGTCGGTGACCGTCATCACCAGGGTCGACACCAGGTTGAAGGCCGCCACC
>CAMBOY010000324.1 GCA_945869245.1 Hydrogenophaga intermedia | reverse complement strand
CCACCCCCCCGCCCCATCCACCCTTCACCCACACAGCCGAGCGACACAAGACGTCCACCCACACAGCAGCCATAAAGAGCAGACCAGAGCAACGACAATACACCCCATGCATCCCAAAGCCCTGTTGCTGGAATCCGCCAGCCTGATCGAAAAAGTCTTCCAGTTCGCCCACCCCGCCGACGCGGTGGTGGCGCGGCATTTCCGCGAGAACAAATCGCTGGGGCCCCGCGAACGTGCCACCTTGTCCGACACCGTGTTCGCGGTGCTGCGAGAGCGCCTGAAAGTCGAGTTTCTCGCCCGCTCCGGCACCGGTTCCAAATGGCGCCGCTTGGCCATTCTGGGTTTTCCCGGCGACCGCGACTTCCTCAAAAGTGCGCTCACCGACGCCGAGAAGACATGGCTGGACACCTGCCTGTCCACCCCCGCCGACCAGTGGCTGGCGCCGCATCGCCACAACCTGCCCGACTGGCTGGCGCAGGCCTTGAGCGCCGAACTCGGTGCCGAATTCGACGCTCTGGCCGCCAGCTTGCTGCAAGCCGCGCCGCTGGACTTGCGGGTCAACAGCCTCAAAGCCAAGCGCGAAGACGCCCTGGCAGCGCTCAAACAAGCCGGGCTGCAGGCCGAGCCCACCGCGTGGTCGCCCCTGGGCATTCGCTTGCAGGGCAAACCCTCGCTGGCCAAGGTGCCGGCCTTTGTGCAGGGCGATGTTGAAGTGCAAGACGAAGGCTCGCAGTTGCTCGCGGTGCTGCTGGCGCCCAAGCGCGGTGAGATGGTGACCGACTTCTGCGCCGGCGCCGGCGGAAAGACCCTGGCCTTGGGCGCAGCCATGCGCAACACTGGCCGCCTTTACGCGCTGGACACCTCGGGCCACCGACTCGACGCCCTCAAGCCCCGCCTGGCCCGCAGCGGCTTGTCCAACGTGCATCCGGTGGCCATTGCCCACGAACGCGACGAGCGCATCAAGCGCTTGGCCGGCAAGATGGACCGGGTGCTGGTGGATGCGCCGTGCTCGGGCCTGGGCACCTTGCGCCGCAGCCCCGACCTGAAATGGCGCCAAACGCCGCAGACCGTGGCCGAATTGGCCGAGCTGCAGGCGCGCATCTTGCGCAGCGCGGCGCGCCTGCTCAAGCCCGGCGGGCGCTTGGTGTACGCCACCTGCAGCCTATTGCCGCAAGAGAACCAGGCCGTGGCCCAGTCTTTCTCGGCCGAGCAGCGCGACTTTCAGCCCCTGGCGGTCGACGAACTGCTGCAGAGCGCCGGCGTGGCCAACGCCAGCGCCCTGTGTACCGACGGCTGTTTGCGCCTGTGGCCACACCGCCATGGCACCGACGGCTTTTTTGCCGCCGTGTGGCAGCGCAAGGCCTGATTTTGTAATGCAAAAAGGCGATTGGTGAATCGCCCACTGCGCCGTAAAATGGGTTTTCTGATGCCTTGCCAGCCGGGTTTCGTGGCTGGCACTCTTCGCTCCACGTGGGCGATGAATGGAACCGAATGAACAGCTTTGATCTTTTTGTCGGCGCAGTGCTGCAGTTTCTGTCCGACGGTCTGACCGGCGCCACCTGGTGGCAGCTGGTGTTGATCACCTTGGTGATGACCCACATCACCATCGCCAGTGTCACCATCTATTTGCACCGCCACCAAGCCCATCGCTCGTTGGACCTGCACCCCATCCCCGCCCACTTTTTCCGTTTTTGGCTGTGGATGACCACCGGCCAGGTGACCAAAGAGTGGGCCGCCATCCACCGCAAACACCACGCCAAGTGCGAAAAAGAGGGCGACCCCCACAGCCCCCATGTGTTTGGCATCAAGACCGTGTTTTGGAAGGGCGCTGAGTTGTACCGCGCCGAGTCCAAAAACCAAGAAACCTTGGCCCGTTACGGCCACGGCACCCCCGACGACTGGATGGAACGCAACGTCTACACCCGCTATTCGGCGCTGGGCGTGAGCCTGATGCTCATCATCAACGTGGCGCTGTTTGGCGTGGCCGGCCTGTCGGTGTGGGCGGTGCAGATGATGTGGATTCCGGTGACGGCGGCCGGCATCATCAACGGCATTGGCCACTGGTGGGGTTACCGCAACTTCGAAGCCACCGACGCCAGCACCAACATCTCGCCTTGGGGCATCATCATCGGCGGTGAAGAGTTGCACAACAACCACCACACCTACCCGACCTCGGCCAAGCTGTCTGTCAAGCCGTTTGAGTTCGACATCGGCTGGCTCTATATCAGCGTGCTCAAGGCCTTGGGTCTGGCGACAGTCAAAAAGACGCCCCCCAAGCTCGCTTTTGGCGACGTCAAGCCGGCCGATGAGAAGACGCTCGAAGCCATCATCGCCAACCGCTATGAAGTCATGGCGGGTTTTGCCAAAGCGCTGCGCGAGGCCAGTGCCCGCGAGCTGCAAGACATGAAGAGCCGCAGCGCCGACGTGGGCTTGTTCCAAGCGGCTCGGCGCTGGCTGCACCGCGACGACGACAAAGTGCCTGAGTCCGTCAAGCCCCAGTTGGCGGCGGTGCTGGAGCGCAATGCCGTGTTGCACAAAATGGTGACCATGCGCGAGGAACTGCGCGCGCTGTGGTCGAGTACCCACGCCACCCGCGAGCAAATGGCCGCCGATCTGGCCGCCTGGTGCAAGCGCGCCGAAGACAGTGGCATCGCCGCCTTGCGCGACTTCTCGGTCAAGCTGCGCTCTGTTTCTTGACCACCCCCGCGCCGCGCCTGCGGCGCGTCACCCCCTCAAGGGGGCGCCACCTGCGGACCGGCCAAGCCGGATCCGCGGTGGCCTTGCCCAAGGCACGTGGTCCTGCGACAAGCTTGTTTCAGCAACAAAAAACCCGCTGTTGTGCAGCGGGTTTTTTGTTGGGAGACCAGAAGTCAGGGCCGAATCACTTCAGCTTGATTTCCTTGTAGTCCACGTGCTTGCGAGCTTTGGGATCAAATTTCTTGATCAGCATCTTCTCGGGCGTGGTCTTTTTGTTTTTGGTGGTGGTGTAGAAGTGACCGGTTCCAGCAGTGGATTCCAGCTTGATCTTCTCGCGAGCGCCTTTGGTAGCCATGTGTGTGCTCCTTCAGAAATTAAGCCTGGCCACGAGCGCGCAGGTCAGCCAGCACGGCATCGATGCCTTTTTTGTCGATCAGGCGCAGGGCAGCGCCCGATACGCGCAGACGAACCCAACGGTTCTCGCTCTCG
>CAMBOY010000323.1 GCA_945869245.1 Hydrogenophaga intermedia | reverse complement strand
GGGTCGGTGCTGTCCACGCCCTTGGTCTGGCCGCTGTGGCCCGCAAGGTTCAGGATTTCCGAGGCGTTGCCGCGCACCAGCGTCGGGCGGCGCGCCAGCAGGTCGGCGAGCACCGTGTTGCGGTAGGCGCTCGCGCCCGCGCCCACCGGGTCGAGCACGCTGGGCTTGCCCGCCGCGCGCGCGGTGTCGAGCGCGATTTGCATCGCCGGCACCCAGTGCGCATCGAGGGTGCCGATGTTGACCACCACCGCGCCCGAAAGCCGGGCCAGATCGACCACTTCCTCGACCGCGTGGGCCATGATGGGCGACGCGCCTGCGGCGAGCAGGGTGTTGGCGTTGAAAGCGGTCACCACCAGGTTGGTGACGCTGTGCACCAGCGGCGCGTGTTCGCGCACGGCGCACAGATCGCGCCAGACGCTGTCGACAGATGGGGAATGGTTCGGTTCCACGGCATGCCTCTCGTAAAAGACAGGTCACACCGCACACGGAGTCGGGCCCACAGACGGGGGCCGGCTTCCCTACGCTGGTATGACCCAGATCAGGTTCAAAGGGTGTTTCTCAGCCCCAAAGGGCACCCCTAGCCAATGCGTTCCTGAAAGAACGCGACCGCGAGTATGTCATGCGGCGCTTGTCCTGCAGCGCGTGGGGCCAAAGCATGGGGTGATGAACAGCCGCAGCGATTAAGCTTGGGGCATGCCCAGCTCAGCCACCACCGCCCAGTCCTCCGCCCGCACCGCCAACGCCCCCCAGCTGGTGCGCATCATTGGCGGCCAATGGAAGCGCACCCCCTTGCCGGTGCCGGCCAAGGCGGGTCTGCGCCCCACGCCCAACCGGGTGCGCGAAACCCTGTTCAACTGGCTTGGCCAAGACCTCACGGCTTGGCGCTGTTGCGACGCCTTTGCCGGCAGCGGCGCCCTGGGGCTGGAGGCCGCTTCGCGCGGCGCGGCGCAGGTCTGGCTGGCCGAACAGGACGCGGCGCTGGTCAGTGGTTTGCGCGCCATCTGCACCAAGCTCAAGGCCAGCGGGGTGACAGTGCACCGAGGCGACGGTGTGGCCCTGTTGCGCAGCCTGGCCGGCCAGGGGCTGAACGTGGTGTTTGTGGACCCACCGTTTGGCGACGGCGGCAACGAAGCGCTGTTCGCCCATGCGCTGCGCGCCGCGGCCCAAGCCATTGGGCCGCACGGTGTGGTGTACCTGGAGTCGCCCCGGGTCTGGACCGCGGACGAACTCGCGCCATTGGGCCTGGCGCCGCACAAGCAGGGCAAGGCCGGCGTGGTGTGCTACGCCTTGCTCACGCCGCTGGCGGTGTGATGCCCGACCTCCACCCCCAGCCCGTGCGGGGTCACTCGCTGTGCGGCAGGCGCTTTGGGATAATCCGCCCATGAGTTCCCTCCCCACAGCGCCGCGCATCGCGGTCTACAGCGGCACCTTCGACCCCTTGACCCTGGGGCACGAAGACGTGGCCTTGCGCGCGGCCCAGCTGTTCGACGGTGTGATCGTGGCGGTGGCGCGCGCCCACCACAAAAAAACCCGCTTCTCGCTCGACGAGCGCCTGGCCTTGGTGCAGGCCTTTGCCGAGCGGCAAGCGCCGGGCCGCATCCGGGTGCTGCCCTTTGACGGGCTGATGATGGATTTCTGTCGCGCCCATGGTGCGGTGGCGGTGGTGCGCGGCATCCGCAACCTCACCGACTTCGACTCCGAGTCGCAGATGGCGGCCATGAACCGCAAACTGCACCCCGCCGTGGAGACCGTGTTTTTGCTGCCGCAGGCCGATTTGCAGTGCATCTCCAGCACCTTGGTGCGCGAGATTTCAGCGCTCGGCGGCGACGTCAGCGGCATGGTCAGCGCCGAGGTGGCGCAAGCCTTGCGCGGCCGACCGCTGCAGGCCTGAAGGGAGCCCGCGCCATGGCTCTGATGATCACCGCCGAATGCATCAACTGCGATGTGTGTGAGCCCGAATGCCCCAACGACGCGATCTCGATGGGCGAGGAGTTCTACCAAATCGACCCCAACCGCTGCACCGAATGTGTGGGCCATTTTGACGAGCCGCAGTGTGTGGCGATCTGCCCGGTGGCCTGCATTCCGGGCCACCCCGAGCATGTGGAAAGCCGCGAGACGCTGTTCCAGAAGTTCGAGCGCCTGCAGCGCGCCAAGATCGGGCGTCAGGCCCCAGCGGGTGGGGTGCCCACAGGCGGCTGATCGCCGGCGGGTGGTGCTGCGGGGGCTGCGGGCTTGGGAGGCTTCGGGCGCGGCGGCTTGCTGGTGTGGATCAGCGCGGTGGCCTTGGCCATGTCGCCGTCGATCAGGTGGTCCAGAGCCTTCAAGCTGCGCTCAATCGTCTGGTCGATGGCGATGCGGTCGTCGAGCGGCGGTTTTTTGAGCACCCAGTTCGCCACCTCGTTTTTGTTGCCCGGGTGGCCAATGCCGATGCGCAGGCGCCAATAGTCGGCGCTGCCCAGTTGGGCGTGGATGTCGCGCAGGCCGTTGTGCCCCGCATGGCCACCGCCGTGCTTGAGCTTGGCCTCGCCTGGCGGCACATCCAGCTCGTCGTGCACCACCAGCACCTCGTCGGGCGCAATCTTAAAAAAGCGCGCCAGCGAGGCCACCGATTGGCCCGAGCGGTTCATGAAGGTTTGTGGTTCCAGCAGCCACAGTGCCTGTCCGCGCACGCTGGTGCGCGCCATCAAACCAAAGTGGCTGCGCTCCATCTGCAGCGTGGCACCCAGCCGGCGCGCGGCCTCGTCAATGAACCAAAAGCCGGCGTTGTGGCGCGTCTGTTCGTATTCCGGCCCGGGATTGCCCAAGCCCACCAAGAGTTTGATCATGCGCCGATTATCCAAGGCCCAGACGTGCAAAAGCCCGCACAAGGCGGGCATTTGAGGGAGAGAGAAGCATGTTCCGGCAGCGACCCGCGCGGCGGCGGAGCGTGGGGGCCAAGGTCCGGTGCTGGGCCGCCCCAAGCCGGAACGCGCCCCCGTGGGGGGCAGCGACCCGCGCAGCGGCGGAGCGTGGGGGCTTATTTCTTCTTCTTGCCCTTCTTGTCGTCGGCCGGCGCGGCTGCGGCGGCGACGATGATCTCTTCCACCGGCTCAACCATGGTGGCCACAGTCAGGTCCTTGCGACCGTGGGTGACGATCTTGACGCCTGCCGGCAGCACGATGTCGCCAGCGTGCACCGACGTGCCCTTGGTGGCCTTGGACAGATCAACCTCGATGTGCTCAGGCAGCTGGATGGCCAAGCACTCG
>CAMBOY010000322.1 GCA_945869245.1 Hydrogenophaga intermedia | reverse complement strand
GTTCATTGGGCTGAAACAGGGACTTGTAGTTCATCTTGGGGCTTTGCTCAATCCAGTAGCCCAAGTACACATACTGCAGCCCCAGCGCCTTGGTTTGCTCGATTTGCCACAGCACACTGAAGGTGCCGTAGCTGCTCTGGGCGTCGTTAGGGTCGTAGAAAGTGTAGACGGCCGATACGCCATCGTTGAGCACGTCGACGATGGAGACCATGACCAGGCGCCCATCGGTGGGCTCGCGAAACTCGACCAAGCGCGAGTTCACCCGACTCTGCAGCAGGAACTGGCTGTACTGGTCGATGCTGTCCTTGTCCATGCCACCCCCGCTGTGGCGGCTGGTCTGGTAGCGCAGGTACAGCTCGTAGTGTTCCGTGTGCAGGGCCAGACGCCGAATGCCCACTTGCAAGCTGGCGTGGCGCTGCCAACTGCGGCGCTGGCTGCGGGTAGGCTGGAAGTCCTTGGCCAGTATCCGTAGGGGCACACAGGCTTGGCAGCCGTCGCAATAGGGCCGGTAAGTGAACACACCACTGCGCCGAAAGCCCTGCGACACCAGCTCGGAATACACCTCGTTTTGAATCAAATGGCTGGGAGTGGCCACTTGAGAGCGCGCCATGCGATCCGGCAGATAGCTGCACGGGTAGGGCGCCGTGGCGTAGAACTGCAGCGCACCGAGGGGCAATTCGTCGTGTTGTTTCACCGCGCGTCAGACAGTGGATCGATGAAAGTCCAGTATAGGGGGTTGAACTGCCAGTTCGGTGCAGGCAGGCCCAAGACCTCGGGTAGGTAATGGACAAAACGCTGCCGGGCAATGGGTGCAGCGCCCATGGTGGCGAGGTGGCTGGTTTCTTGTTGGCAGTCGATCAAGCCGATGCCGTGTGCCCGGCAAAATGCGACCAGCGCAGCCAGCGCCACTTTAGATGCGTCGGTCTTCCAGGCGAACATAGACTCGCCATACACCATGCCACCCAAGTTGACGACATAGAGTCCGCCAGCGAGTTCGCCATCGAGCCAGGTCTCTACCGAATGGGCGAGTTGGGCGTGGTGCAGCCGCGTGTAAGCATCGACCATGGGAGCGGTGATCCAGGTGCCTTTCTGGCCGTCGCGGGGGGTGCTGGCACAGGCTTGGATCACCCGCGCAAAATCGTGGTTGATGCGGATTTCTAAGCGCTGTGTTTGGCGCCACTGGCGAATGGTTTTTTTGAGTGAACGGTGCAGGCGGAAATGCTTCACTTGCAACACCATGCGCGGATCGGTGCTCCACCACAGCACCGGCTGACCGTCGCTGAACCAAGGGAAAATGCCCCGGCAGTAGGCCCGAATCAATGCGGTCACGTCCAGACTGCCGCCGGCCGCCAGCAGTCCAGGCGCGGGGCTGTTGGGCCCCCAGGCGGCGTCCACCGGTGGGAAGTCGTCGGTTTGCGACAGCCACACCAGATTGGGGGTGTTGGGGCGATGGGCGCTCATGGTCGCATTGTCGGGCCAAGCGGCCACAGACGGTACAGCAGGCATCCCATCAGCACGCCTACGGCGTCGGCCACCCAGTCCCACACGTCGCCCTGGCGCCAGCTGGTGAGCGACTGCAACAGCTCAATCACTGCACCCCACAACAGCAAGCCCCCAACCACCCGGTGCGTGCGCATGCCACTGGCCAGAGCCAGCCATGCGAGCACCACAAAGCCCAGAGCGTGCTGTGCCTTGTCCCAAAATGTGAAGACGGGCGGAATGCCCGATGGCGGCAGCAAGGACAGCAGCAGGGTGGCGGCCATGGCGAACCAGAACAGCCAGCGCCAAGCGTGAGCCAAGAGGTGTGTCATGTGGTGCGGTGATACCCAGAATGCAAACAAAGAAAAAGCCCTTGCATTGCTGCAAGGGCTTATCTTATTTGGCTCCCCGACCTGGGCTCGAACCAGGGACCTACGGATTAACAGTCCGGCGCTCTACCGACTGAGCTATCGGGGAACAGACTCAAATTATAGCGTGATTTTTGGCCTTTTTAGGCCGTGTTGGGAGATTGCGCGAGTTTTTCTTGTCGCACACCCAGGCGCTGCTGCAGCAAGGCGCTGGTGGTGGTGTATTGCAATGGGCCTGCGTCGGCGGGCTTGAGTGCTTCCAGCAAGGCATACGCACACATCGCCGCCTCATGGAAGCCACACACAATCAAGCGCTTTTTGGCCGGATAGGTCACCACATCACCCACTGCATACACCCCTGGCTGTCGGGTGGCGAAGGTGGCGGTATCGACCGGCAGCTGTTTTTTCTCCAACACCAGTCCCCCTTCGGCCAAGGCGCCCAGCTTGGGCGAAAGACCTTGGCGCACCAGCACCGCGTCGCACGGCAGGTCGCGCGATGAGCCACTGGGCTCGGTGATCTGCAGGTGTGTGAGTCCGTGGGGACCGAGTCGGGCTTGGCTGGGCAATCCCGCCACCAAGCGCACCCGGCCGCGCGCCAGCGCCGCTTGCCAGGCCTCAGCGGCGGCCTCCGACGCCGATAGGGTGTCGCGGCGGTGCAGCAGGGTGACGCTGGCGGCTGTGTGTTCCAGCGCCAGTGCCGACGCAATAGCTTGCTCTTCGCCGCCACTGACCACCACATGTTTGCCGGTGAGTTGGGGCAGGGCATCGTCAAAGAAAAAGACCTGTCGGCCTTCGAGCGCACGCAACTCAGGCAGGTTGATGCGGCGCGGCTCAAAAGCGCCGACTCCTGCGGCCACAACCACTGCGTGACAGCGAAACACTTGTGCGGTGGAGCTGCGCAGCTCAAACGTGGCCGTGGCGTCGTCGCGTCGCAGATGGGTGATGGTTTGCCCCACAAACAAGGGCACGTTTAGGGGGCGCAGCTGTTGCAGCAGCGCGTCGGCCAAGCCGCCCCCGGTGCAGAACGGTATGCCCGGGATGTCGTAGATGGGTTTGTCGGGATAGAGCTCGGCGGCTTGGCCACCGACATGCGGCAGCGCGTCCACCACCGCACAGCGCAGGCCCAGCAAGCCGAGCTGAAAGGCTTGGTACAGACCCACCGGGCCAGCACCAATGACCAACACGTCGGTGTGGTGCTCTTCGGCAATTGGCTGCAGCGGCTCAGTGGTCACGGCCAAGCGGGCTCAGCGGATGAGTTCGCCCAGCTTGCCGGTTTTGTCTTTCCAGTCGTCGGCGTCCGGCAGTGGCTGCTTGCGTTTGGTGATGCTTTTCCAGTTCGGCAACTGGGCCAGTTCGGCGTTGATGGCCGTCATGTGTAGCTGGTCTTTGGGCAGGTCTTCTTCGG
>CAMBOY010000321.1 GCA_945869245.1 Hydrogenophaga intermedia | reverse complement strand
CTTCCGCCAGCGCTTGGCCAACGCCGCCCCCAAGGCGCCTGCCGCCAGCAGCGCGCGCGAAGCCAGCGGACAGATTCAAACCGAAGTCACCGACCGCCAAGCCCAAGCCCAAGCCGAAGACAAGCTCACCCTGTCCAAGGGCCAGGCGGCTGACGCAGCGGCAGCAGCCAAAATCGCCCAAGAAAAAGCGGCACAAGACGTGACGCAGCAAAAGACTGAAGCGGCCCGCAACGTGGACGAGCTGACCCAGCTGCAAGCGGCGGTCAGCGCCGCCACCGCACCAGCCACCGAAGCCGCACCCGCGGCCCCTGGCGCCGCCGCCGAGCCAGCACCGGCACCTGCGCCCGCTGCCGAGCCCACACCTGCAGCCGAGCCCGCTGCGGCGCCCGCTCCGGCCGCCACCTTGCCCACACCGCCGGCCGAGCCGGTGTCATTCTGGCAAGGCCTCACCTCGCACCCCTGGGCACTGCCCGGCGCGGGCGCCTTGCTGGCTTTGTTGGCCTTGTTTGGTGTTTCTCGCATGCGCCGCAACAAAACCGTGGAACCGCTGGGCGCGCAGGAAAGCTCCTTCCTCGACCCCACCATCCAACCGGACTCGTCGTTTGGCGTGCGCGGTACCCAACGCATCGACACCGCCGAAATGCCGTCGTTCCAAGTCTCGGTGATGGAGTCGCCCACCGGCGGTTCGTCCTTGATGTACTCACCCAGCCAGCTCGACGCGGCCGGCGACGTCGATCCCGTGGCAGAAGCCGATGTGTACTTGGCCTATGGCAAGGACATTCAGGCCGAAGAAATCCTCAACGAAGCCTTGCGCAGCCAGCCTGATCGCCTGCCGGTGCGCATGAAGCTGTTGGAGATTTTTGCGCGCCGCCAAGACCGCACCGCGTTCCGCGACGGCGCACTGCGGGTGCAGGCCATCACCGCCGCCCAAGGCCCGGAATGGGCCACCCTGGTGTCTTGGGGCAAAGCCCTCGACCCGAACGATTCTCTCTACACCGACGAAGCCGACGCTTCCAGCTCGCTCCCCTTGGAGCCGGACGATCTGCCGACCGACGACACCCGCAACACGTTTGTGGCGCCGTCCTCTGCCCCGCCCATCTCGGCCTTTGACAACTTGGACGTCAACCTCGACTTGGACCTGGACAAAAACACCAACACCTTCCAGGACAACCGCGACACCAGCCCCATGCCCATCGACGGCTTTGGCATCAACACCACAGCGCAAAGCGTGGACGTCAACTTTGGCGCCATCGATGCGTCGGCACCCGCAGACGCCCAGGCCGACAACAGCCAAACGGCGCAAGACCCCTTGCGCACCAAGCTGTCGCTGGCGCGCGAGTTCCTGTCCATCGGCGACGTCACCGCCGCCCGCGCCATGGCCCAAGAAGTCTTGGAGCAAGGCGACGAGTCTCTGCAGGCGCAAGCCAAGGCACTGCTGGCCTCGCTCGGCTGATATGCCGCGGATCGCGTTGGGCCTGAGCTACAACGGCCAGGCCTACGATGGCTGGCAAAGCCAGCCCAGCGGCAACACGGTGCAGGACCAGCTCGAGTCGGCTCTTGCACGCTTTGCCGATGTGCCCTCGGTTCGCACCCTGTGCGCGGGCCGCACCGACGCCGGCGTGCACGGTTTGATGCAGGTGGTGCATTTCGACACCGACCGGGAGCGCCCCCAGTCCGCTTGGGTGCGCGGCAGCAATCGGTTTTTGCCCCCCGATATTGCGGTGCAATGGGCGCGTGAAGTGCCTCTCGAGTTTCATGCTCGCTCCAGCGCACTCGGCCGGCGCTACGCCTACGTGTTGCTCGAATCCCCGGTGCGCCCCAGTGTCGACAGTGGCCGGGTTGGCTGGGTGTTTCGGCCACTCGATGGCGCGGCCATGCGCGAGGCGGCCCAAACGCTGCTGGGCGAGCACGACTTCAGCTCCTTTCGCGCCGCCCAGTGTCAGTCGCACACGCCCATCAAGACCCTGCGGCGCATCGACATCGCGCGCCGAGGGGCGTATTGGCGCTTTGAATTCGAGGCCAACGCCTTTTTGCACCACATGATCCGCAACATCATGGGTTGCCTGATTGCGGTGGGCAGCGGGCAACACCCGCCCACTTGGATGGCCGAGGTACTGGCCGCGCGCAGCCGCGACACGGCCGCGCCCACCTTCTCGCCCAATGGGCTGTACTTTTTGGGGCCGGTCTACGGTGCACAATGGGACTTGCCCGAGCGCACCCCCTTGTTCGACCTCCTGCCCTAGATGACACCGACGCACCGCACCCGCATCAAAATTTGTGGACTGACCCAAGAAGCCGATGTGGACGCCGCAGTGGCCGCTGGCGCCGACGCCATCGGTCTGGTGCTCTACGCAAAAAGTCCCCGGTATGTCACCCCAGCGCGCGCGGCGCAACTGGCGCAACGGCTGCCCGCTTTTGTGACGCCAGTGTTGCTGCTGGTCAATGCCAGCGCAGCCGAGGTGCATGCCGCCTGTGCGGCTGTGCCCCATGCGGTGCTGCAGTTCCATGGCGATGAAACAGCGGCCGACTGCACCGCCGCTGGGCGCGCCTTCATCCGCGCAGCGCGGATTCCGACCGGTCCGGCCGGCGCCGGCTTTGATCTTTTAAAATACGCCCAAGATTTTTCGGCCGCTCAGGCCATTTTGCTGGACGCCCATGTCGAGGGCTATGGCGGAGCCGGACAATCGTTTGACTGGACAGCCTTCCCGTGGTCACACCCGCAACTAAACGCCAGCTCTCGCCTCGTTTTGTCTGGTGGACTCACGCCTGCAAACGGGACCGATGGCATTCGCCGGGTGCGGCCCTGGGCTGTTGATGTGAGTTCGGGCGTGGAAGCGCTCGGCCCCGACGGGCAGACGCTCAAAGGCATCAAAGACCCCAGCCGCATGCAAGCCTTCGTGGCCGCCGTTCGCGCGGCCGATGCCCTTCTTGCCTGAGCCGGCCCCTGGCGGCCGCCTCAGGCCCCATCAGAGCGACACACCATGAACACCTATCAGCAACCCGACGCGCGCGGCCATTTCGGCATCTACGGTGGCAGTTTTGTGAGCGAAACCCTCACCCACGCCATCAACGAGCTCAAAGCCGCTTACGCCAAGTACCAACACGAGCCAGCCTTTCTGGCCGAATTCCGCCAGGAGTTGGCCCACTTTGTGGGCCGACCCAGCCCGGTCTACCACGCCGCGCGCATGAGCCGCGAGACCGGTGGCGCACCGATCTTCCTCAAGCGCGAAGACCTCAACCACACCGGCGCACACA
>CAMBOY010000320.1 GCA_945869245.1 Hydrogenophaga intermedia | reverse complement strand
GTGACCTGAGCCTGATCAAAGGCAAGACCGTCGCGATCATCGGTTACGGCAGCCAAGGCCATGCCCACGCCCAGAACCTCAACGACAGCGGTGTCAAAGTGGTGGTCGGCCTGCGCAAGGGCGGCGCGTCCTGGGACAAAGTCGGTAAGGCCGGTTTGACCGTGATGGAAGTCAACGACGCCGTCAAAGCCGCCGATGTGGTCATGATCCTGTTGCCCGACGAGCAAATCGCCGAGGTGTACACCAACAACGTCGCCCCCCACATCAAGCAAGGCGCCTCGTTGGCCTTTGCCCACGGGTTTAACGTGCACTACAACCAAGTCGTCCCGCGCGCCGATCTGGACGTGTGGATGGTCGCCCCCAAGGCCCCCGGTCACACCGTGCGCAACACCTACACCCAGGGCGGCGGCGTGCCCCACCTGGTGGCGGTGCACCAGGACAAGTCGGGCAAGGCCCGCGACCTGGCCCTGAGCTACGCGATGGCCAATGGTGGCGGCAAGGCCGGCATCATCGAGACCAACTTCAAAGAAGAAACCGAGACCGATTTGTTCGGCGAGCAGGCCGTGTTGTGCGGTGGCGCGGTCGAGCTGATCAAGATGGGTTACGAGACCCTGACCGAAGCCGGCTATGCCCCTGAGATGGCGTACTTCGAGTGCCTGCACGAACTGAAACTGATCGTCGATCTGATCTACGAAGGCGGTATCGCCAACATGAACTACTCGATCTCCAACAACGCGGAGTTCGGTGAGTACGTGACCGGCCCTGAGGTGATCAATGAGCAGTCGCGCGCCGCCATGCGCCATGCTTTGAAGCGCATCCAGAATGGCGACTACGCCAAGATGTTCATCCAAGAAGGTCGCCTGAACTATCCCTCCATGACCGCCCGCCGCCGCAACACCGCCGATCACAGCATCGAAGTGGTGGGTGCCCAGCTGCGCGCCATGATGCCCTGGATCGCCAAAAACAAGCTGGTCGACCAGACCCGCAACTGAGCCTGCGCCCCAGCGCACACCTAGCCACCCCTCGGGGTGGCTTTTTTGTGTTTGCCCAGCTGATAGGTCACGGTTAGGCTGGCGCCTGGCTTACACTTGCGCTTCCCCAACGGATGCCCTTGACATGCAAGACGGTTCAGATCAGCCCACCCAGTCCTCGACCGAACCCCGGCGGTCCAAGGGCATCTATATGTTGCCCAATATGGTGACACTCGCCGCCTTGTTTGGTGGGTTTTACGCGGTGGTGATGGCCATGAACGGCCGCTACGATCTCGCCACTGTGGCAATTTTTGCGTCCATGGTGCTCGACAGCTTGGACGGGCGCATCGCCCGCATGACCAATACCCAAAGTGCGTTTGGCGAACAGATGGATTCGCTCTCCGACATGGTGTCGTTCGGCGCAGCGCCGGCCTTGATTGCGTATGAATGGACCCTGCGCGGTCTGGGCCGCTGGGGATGGATCGCCGCTTTTGTGTACTGCGCGTGCGCCGCGCTGCGTTTGGCGCGCTTCAACGTCAACACCACGGTAGTGGACAAGCGCTATTTTCAAGGTCTGCCTTCGCCCGCAGCGGCCGCCTTGGTAGCGGGATTTATTTGGTTGATGACGGAGACCGGGGTCAAGCCCGAAGACGTGGCGTGGATCATGTTTGCGCTGACGCTCTACGCCGGCTTGACCATGGTCACCAATGTGCCTTTTTACAGTTTCAAGGATCTGAGCCTCAAGCGCAGCGTGCCGTTTGCCGCCTTGGTGTTGGTGGCCCTGGGTATTGCGGTGATCAACATCGACCCACCCACGGTGCTGTTTTTGTTGTTTGTGGTGTATGGCGTGTCTGGCTATGGCGTCTACGCTTGGCGCCGTGTCAAAGGCAAGCCCACCAGTGTCATCAGCACGTCGACCGACGAGCCCGACGAGCGGGGTTTGCACCAATGATCGGCGCCTGGCCTTGCTTCGCTATCGACGCCATTGGGGATTCCTATGTCTGTCGCCAGCCGCTTTGTGATACATTGGCTCGTATGCAAGCGACGATCCATCTGCTACTAGCTGGACCCAACGGGTCGGTGGACTAGCGCGCGCTTTTTCCAAACAACGGCCCGTTTGCACCCGCAGCGGGCCGTGTGTTTTGGATCTGTGGGGTTTTGTATTTTGGCGATGAGCCAGCACCCTTTGGAGATTTGCCATGAGCGATCAATTGATCATTTTCGACACCACCTTGCGCGATGGCGAGCAGTCGCCCGGCGCCTCGATGACCAAGGACGAGAAGCTGCGCATCGCACGCCAGCTGGAGCGTCTGCGTGTGGACGTGATCGAGGCGGGCTTTGCCGCCAGCTCCAACGGCGATTTTGAGTGCATCCAGGCCATTGCCAACACCATCAAAGACTCGACCGTGTGTTCGCTGGCGCGGGCCAACGACCGGGATATCTCGCGTGCGGCCGAAGCGCTCAAAGGTGCCAACCGCGCGCGCATTCACACCTTCATAGCAACCAGCGCCTTGCACATGGAGAAGAAGCTGCGCATGACGCCTGAACAAGTGCTCGAGCAGGCCAAGCAGTCGGTGCGTTTTGCGCGCAATTTGTGCGCCGATGTCGAGTTCAGCCCGGAAGACGGTTACCGCAGCGAGGTGGACTTTTTGTGTCGGGTGCTTGAAGCGGTGATCGACGAAGGCGCTACCACCATCAACATTCCCGATACCGTGGGGTATGCAGTGCCCGAGTTGTACGGCAACTTCATCAAAACCTTGCGCGAGCGCGTGCCCAACGCCGACAAAGCGATTTGGTCGGTGCATTGCCACAACGATTTGGGCATGGCGGTGGCCAACTCCTTGGCCGGCGTGAAGATTGGTGGCGCACGCCAAGTGGAGTGCACCATCAACGGCTTGGGCGAACGGGCTGGCAATTGCTCGCTGGAAGAGGTGGTGATGGCGGTGCGCACCCGCAAGGACTATTTTGATCTTGCACTCAACATCGACACCACGCAGATTGTTCCGGCCTCGCGCATGGTGAGCCAGACCACCGGTTTTGTGGTGCAACCGAATAAAGCGGTGGTGGGTGCCAACGCCTTTGCCCATGCCTCGGGTATTCACCAGGACGGGGTGCTCAAAGCCCGCGACACCTACGAAATCATGCGGGCGGAAGATGTGGGCTGGAGCGCCAACAAAATTGTGTTGGGCAAATTGTCCGGCCGCAACGCGTTCAAGCAGCGTATTCAGGAGCTCGGCATTGAGATGGAATCGGAGTCGGAAATCAACGCCGCTTTTGCCAAGTTCAAAGAACTGG
>CAMBOY010000319.1 GCA_945869245.1 Hydrogenophaga intermedia | reverse complement strand
TGGGGAACTGGCTCACCACCTCGGGCGAGGAAAAGGCGTTGACCAGCAAAAAATACAGCGGCAACAGAATCCACAACGTGGCGGCCACAGCGCCCACCAGCAACACACGGCGCATGCGCTGTTGGGCCTGCTCTAGGGTGACGACCGGGCTCATGGGATGACCCTCCGTGTTGCGCAGTGCGGCGCTCATGCCCGCACCCCTTCGGGCGTGCGCAGCACCCGCAGGAAAAACACGGTGGATACCACCGAGATACCCAAAATCACCATCGCGTAGGCCGCAGCCACTGGGCCGTCTTGCAGGGTGAACTGCCACTCATAGGTCTCGCCCATGAGCACCGGAAACTGGGTGCCCGAGAGCACGGCGACCACCGCAAACACCTCAAACGCGAGAATGGTGCGCAGAATCAGCGCGGTCTGCAGGCTGGGTTTGAGCAGCGGCAACGTGACGCGCCAGAACTTGGCCCAGGCCCCGGCGCCAAACACCTCGGCGGCTTCGCTGTATTCCTTCGGAATCAGGCCCATGCCCGAGACCAGAATCACCAACACAATGGCGGTGGCCCGCCACACTTCGGCCACCACCACCGCCAGCAAGGTGGTGCCCATGTTCGAGTAGCCCAGAAAACTGGTCGGCTCATCAATGGCGCCCAGCCCCATCAAGATGGAGTTGAGAAAGCCGGTCTGCTCGAACACGGTCAGCCAGATGATGCCGGCCGCCAGGTCCGAGATGCCCAGTGGAATGGTCCAGATATAGAGCATCACGTCGCGCCCGCGCTGCAGCCGGGTGACCATTTGCGCCAAGGCCAAGGCCAAACACAGCTGCAGCGGCACCACAATGGCCGCCAGCCACAGCGTGTTGGTCAAGGCGCTTTCGAACTTCCAGTGCTCGGCCATGGTGCGGAAATGCGCCAGGCTGAACGCCCCGTCGTTGCCAATGAAGGCCTGTTGGGCCACCAGCAGAAACGGGTAGAGGAAGAGCGCCGCGGTGAACACCGTGGCCGGCGCGATCAGGGCATAGGGCAACAGACGGGGCGACATGCCAGCGCGCTCACTTCACCGGGCAGGCGCCGTTGGACGGCTTGTCGGGTTCCCAGCAAGGGGCACCGGTCTCTTGCATGATCTTGCGCAAGGTGTCGGCCTGGCTGTCGAGCACCGCACGGATCGGCTGCTTGGCCAGCACGATGCGTTCAAAGGTGTCCACATACACCTGGTTGAACTTGCCTCCCTGGGCGCCCAGACCCACCGGCAGCAGGCCCGGGTTGGCGTCTTTGGCGGACGCTTGGCGGGCAATCGCATCACCGGCCACGCGCGCGGCCACCGAGATGTTGGCCGGGATGGTGGTGTCCACCGTCGGGAAGAAGTTGGTCGCTTGCAGCGTGGCCAGTTGCACCTCGGGGCGCAGCAGATGGGCGATCAGGCGCTCGCTGGCGGCGCGGTCGGGCGCGGTCTTCGGAATCGCCAGACCGGCGAGCACCGGCATGAAGCCTCGGCCGCTCGGGCCGGCGGGGGCCGGGAAGGCGACAAAGTCGCCCGGGCGCTTGTTGAACGCCTCGGACAGGCGGGCGATGTGGTCAAACGCCACCCACACTTGCTCACCCAGCAGCGGCTCTTGCATGAAGTTGTAGGTGGTCGACGCTGGGTTGGTGTATTTCCAGAGGTTGAGCATCATCTGCCAGCCTTTTTCGGCCTGCGCCGAGCGGAACTCGGTGACCACCGAATTGGCATAAGACGGGTACAGATAACCTTGGAAGAAGCGGTGCTTCAAGCCCTGCGGGCCAGCGGGAAAGCCGAACTTGGGGCCGCCGGTTTTTTCCGCCATGTTCTTGGACCACTGCACCAACTGGTCGTAGGTCAGGGCGTTGATGTCGGCGCCCGCGGGCAGATAGGGCAGGGCCTTGCGGTTGGCCGCCATGATGAACGTGGCTTGCATCCACGGGATGTATTTCTGCTCGCCCGTGCCCAGCTTGCCCAGGCGCATGAAGTTGGGGCTGATCTTGAGGTCCTTGGCCAGTTGGCTCAGGTCCTGCAGGTCTTTGGTGTTGGACGCCAGCTGTCCGTGCAGGGCTCCGAGCACCGCGATCTGGCCTTTGCCGGCTTGCAGCTCGGCGTTCAAGCGGGTGAAGTACGGGCCTTCTTGGTTGCTGACAAATTCCACCGGCGCGGGCGCGTTTTTCAGCACGTTGTCGCGCACGGCGCGCTGTTCGTTCACCGGCGATGCCTGGGTCGACCAGAGCAGCACGTTTTGGGCGGAAGCGCTGCCCCAGCTCAGGGCGGCGGCGAGCGCGGCCACCAGCACACGGTGGCGACGGATCAAGGATGTCATGGCATCTCCTCGGCTTGTACGGTGTGTGTTTTCAGACCATACCGAAAACAACCAAAAACGTTTTTGGTGATCGGTATGTTACGGGTTTTGGTGTGTGCAGCGGCACGGGGTTTTCCCGCAGAAACGTTTTTGGCGAACCGCCTCGCAACCCCTTGTCGGGGCGTTGGACGCTCAGCGTTGGCGCAGCAAACGCCCAAACAGGCGGTGTTCGCAGTCGGGGTCGCTGCAGCTGTCGCAGCGCCACGGCACCCGCCCCTCGGTGAGGTGGGGGGCGGCGGCGGCGGTGGCGCCCAGGGGTGCCAGTGCGCGCAGGGCCTGGGCAACACGCTGGTCGGTGGAACCATGGAACACGCGGTAACCCAGCCCAGCGGCCTGCAGGCGCTGGCGCAGCACAGCGTCGGCGCGGGCGCGCCACTGGGGGCCATCGCGTTGTGCGCCGTCGGCGTGCCAGGGCAGGTCACAGCCCATCAGCCAAGTCTGGGTGCAGCGGCTCTGCCATTCGGTGGCCCAGGGCCACAGGCTGGCATCGCCCCAGTACAGCTCGCTGTAGGCAGCGGTCATCAAGGGTGTGGTGTCGGCCAGTACCAAGCGGGTGCCGGGCTGCAGGCGGGCGGCGTCGATGGCGTCGGCTTGGATGTGCGCGATGGCGGTCTGCTCGTGGGCGCTGGGGGGGCGGCTGTGGCGCTGGACCCAGTCGCGCAAGGCCTCGTCCACCACTTGCACCGCCCAGCCTTGCTGGCGCAGAGCCTGGGCGAGTGTGTGGGCCAGGGTGGTTTTGCCGCTGCACTCACCGCCCAGCAGGCCAATCACCGGGGCGGCGGTGGTGGCCCCGGCGTTCAGCCCGGCGCTCACGGGACTACCCTGCGTGCTGCGCACGGCGGCGCGAGCTTGCTTGGGAGCGGCCCGGCCCTGCGCTCATGGCCGGGGCTGGGCGATCTGGACGAAGATTTCGTTGGGCT
>CAMBOY010000318.1 GCA_945869245.1 Hydrogenophaga intermedia | reverse complement strand
CTGTGAGGCCAAGCGGCGCAGATCGTTGAGCGCCCGCTGCAGCAAGGGGCTGGGACTCAGGCCACTGTCTGCCTCGTCGAGCACCGCCACATCGCCGTACAGGCGGGTGAGCGCCAGGAGATCGGATCGCACGGTGGCGGGCAGGTCTTTGGCCAGCAAGCGCAATTCGGCGCTGTCCTTGCCCGCCAGCGCGGCGTGGATGCGTTGGGTGGCCTCGGCCGACAGCTTCACCGGCGCCAGCACCGCGTCGACCACGCGCACATCGGCCAGGTCGAGAGTCAGGCCTTGCACGCCTGCGGCTTGCAGGCAGGACTGGGCCAGCTCCAGCACTTCGAGATCGGCCTCCAGTCCGGCGTGGCCGTAAATCTCGGCGCCAAACTGCAGCGGCTCACGGCTGGCTTGCGATCCTTCGACCCGGGTGTGCACCACCGGCCCGCAGTAGCTCAGCCTGGCCACGCCCTGCCGGTTGAGCAAATGGGCGTCGATGCGGGCGACCTGTGGCGTGCTGTCGGCGCGCAAGCCCAGGGTGCGCCCCGAGAGCTGATCGACCAACTTGAAGGTTTGCAGGTCCAGCGCTTCACCGGTGCCGGTGAGCAAGGAGTCCAAGTGCTCCACCATGGGCGGCATCACCAGCTCATAGCCGTGTGAGCGGGTGGTGTCGAGCAGGGTTCTGCGCAATTCTTCGATGTGTCTGGCCTGCGAAGGCAGCACATCGGCTATGTGATCCGGGAGAACCCAAGCGGACATGGGAGAAACCGTGAGCTGTTAAAACAAGGATTTTACCGGGTCGCACAGGGCACCCGGCTGACAATCCCACATCCGGGGCGGACGACTCAGGCCAAGGCCCAAGTCGACAAAGCGGCGCCAAGCAGCAAGGCCAGCAGCGCAAAGAAACGGACTTGTCCGTCGCTCAAGCGCAGCACCTCGCTCAAGGTGTGGCGCCAGCGCGCCGTGCCCAGCAGCGGCGGCAGCGACTCGACCACCAGCACGCCAGCGAACACCAGGCCGAGCAGCTCCCAGCCGCTGAGCGCCATCACACACTCAGCGCAGCTGTGTGCCGCGCATGGCCTTGAAGAACTCCGACGACGGGTCGACCACCATCACGTCGGACTTTCCGTTGAAGCTGGCCTTGTAGGCCTCCAAGCTGCGATAGAACTGCGCGAACGCTGGGTCGCGGCCAAACGCATCGGCGTAGGCAGCGGTGGCTTTGGCGTCGCCCTCACCCTTGATTTCCTGCGCCTTCTTGTAGGCGTCGGCGATGATCACCTCGCGCTGGCGATCGGCGTCGGCGCGGATTTTTTCGCCCTCGGCAAAGCCGGTGGAACGCAGCTCATTGGCGACCCGCTTGCGTTCGGCCTCCATCCGCTGGTAGACCGACGCGGTGATGCTCTCAGCGTAATCCACCCGGGTGATGCGCACATCGACCACATCCATGCCCCAGGGCTTGTCGGCGCTGCGCACCGCCGCCAGCACCTCGCGCTTGACGTCTTCCATCAGCTTTTCGCGTTCGCTAGACAGCAACTCCTTCAAGGTGCGCTTGTTGACCTCCTGCTGGAAGGAGTTGCGCACCACGCGGTTGAGCTGCAAGGCACCTGCGCGCTCTGTGACACCCACGTTGCGGATGTAGGCCTGTGGCTCGCTCACCCGCCAGCGCACATACCAGTCGATCACCACGCGCTGCTTCTCGGCGGTCAGCGTGGGCTCGGTGTCGGTGCTCTCCAGCGTCAGCAAGCGCTTGTCGATGTAGGACACGTTTTGAAACGGTGGTGGCAGCTTGAAATTCAAGCCCGGCTCGGTGACCACCCGGCGAATCTCGCCGAGTTGGAACACCACGCCGAACTGGCGCTGATCGACCACAAACAAGGTGGAGCTGGCGATCGCCAGCAGCACCAACAGAGAAGAAATGGTTAAACCCAATTTGTTCATAGTGTCACCAGGGTCTGAATCAACGGGAATCGCGCTGGCGCGAACGACCGGCATCGGCTGCCGGCTCGGGGCGCGGACTCGGCGCGGAGGCCGGCAACTGCGGCACCGGTGCGGCACCCGCCGCATTCGGCCCCGTGGACTGAATCAGCTTGTCGAGCGGCAGGTACAACAGGTTGGAGCCTTGGCGCGAATCGACCAACACCTTGGTCACGCTGCTGTAGATCTCTTGCATGGTGTCGGTGTACATGCGCTCGCGGGTCACCTGCGGAGCCTTTTGGTACTCAGTCAACACCGAGCGGAAACGCTGCGCGTCACCTTCAGCCTGCGCCACAATGCGTGCGCGGTAACCTTCGGCCTCTTGCAATAGGCGGTCGGCGGTACCACGGGCGCGCGGCACCACGTCGTTGGCATAGGCCTGGGCTTCGTTCTTGGCGCGCTCGCGCTCTTGCCCAGCCTTGAGCACATCGTCGAATGCGGCCTGCACTTGTTCGGGCGGTCGCACACCGCCTTGCTGCAGGTTGATACCGACAATTTCAATACCCACCGAGTAGCGGTCCAAGATGGTTTGCATCAGGGTGCGCACGCGCGGTGCGATCTGGTCGCGCTCCTCTGCCAGCGCCGCGTCCATGCGCATCTTGCCCACCACTTCACGCACCGCTGTCTCGGCGGCTTTGAGCACCGCACCGTCGGGGTCTCGGCTTTCAAACAAGAAAGCGCGCGCATCGTTCAAGCGGTACTGCACAACGAACTTGATGTCGACGATGTTTTCGTCCTCGGTCAGCATCGACGACTCGCGCAGACCGGTGGCCGGCACAATCGCGTCGCGCCCCACATCAACCGAGCGCAACTGGGTAACAAACACCGTCTCGTGACTTTGAATCGGGTACGGCATGCGCCACTGAAAACCGGCACCCACGGTCTGTTGGTAGCGCCCAAACTGGGTGATCACGGCCTGCTGACCTTCTTGCACAATAAAAAATCCGGTGCCCAGCCAAATCAGTGTGGCCACACCGACGACAAGACCCACACCCACCCCTGTGGCCTTGGGGCTGGGCGGCTGCATTCCAGATGAGCCACCACCGCCCTGCCCGCCCCGGTTGCCACGGTTGCCGCCAAACAGGCCACCGAGTTTGCGGTTGAAGTCGCGCCACAGTTCATCCAGATCGGGTGGACCTTGGGTGCTGCCCTGGTTCGGACGGGGACGTTGCGGCGGCTCGGTGGGCCGCTGTGGCTCACCGCTGGACTCCCCCTGGGGCGGCTGCGACGAGCCGTCGTCCTGGCGACCCCAACGCGGGTCGTTCAGATTGAATGCACCCAGCCAACGCGCCCACCGTGGACGACGCGGCTCGGAGTGCTCAGAAACAGGGCCAGAGTTGTTCATGTGCTTGTCAAGTCAAGAAGGATTACGTAG
>CAMBOY010000317.1 GCA_945869245.1 Hydrogenophaga intermedia | reverse complement strand
GTGCTCGAGCAAATGGGCAAGCTGGTGGAGTTCAACACCTCGTGTGCGCCGGTGTTTGTGCAGCGCGGCGCCGTTGCAGCGCTGTGTGGCGAAGCCGACATCACGCCCGCGCTGGTGGCACACTTGCACAGCTGTCGCGACACCCTGGTGGACGCCTTGCTGCAGGTGCCTGGGTTGACTCTGGCGCGACCGCTGGGTGGCATGTACGCCTTTTTCCAAGTCGATGGGCAGGGCGACAGCCTGACGCTGGCCAAGCGCCTTGTCACGGAGGCGGGGCTGGGTCTGGCGCCGGGGAGCGCCTTCGCGCCCGAGGCCGAAGGCTGGCTGCGCTGGTGCTTTGCCAGCCAGCAGACCGAGCGCCTGCTGCAGGGGGTGGACCGGCTGTCGCACTGGCTGCGACGCGCTGGGCTATAATGGCGGGTTGCTGCGTCTTGGGGCGCGGCAATTCACGCCCGCTGCGGCCTGGTGACACCAGTGCTGCGCCGGGTCGCCCGTCACCTTCATAGGTAACTTTTATGATCGCTCAAAACATCAAGGCCGACGTCATTGCGGCCAACGCCCGCGCTGCCAACGACACCGGCAGCCCCGAAGTGCAAGTGGCCATCCTGACCGCGCGCATCAACGAACTGACCCCCCACTTCAAGACCCACGCCAAAGACCACCACGGTCGCCGTGGCTTGCTGCGCATGGTCAGCCGCCGTCGCAAACTCCTGGACTACCTCAAGTCCAAGGACGCAGAGCGTTACCTTGCCCTGATCCAGAAGCTGGGCCTGCGCAAGTAATTCCGTCAGGGATTTGCATGACGCAATAAGCGCCTGAGTTGGTTCGCTGGCTCAGGCGTTTTGCGTTTATTTCCCTGCTGAATGTCCACCGGAGGTGCTGATTCCAGAGCGAAGCTGTGTCATTCCACAACTGCAGCCGTGTCTGTGGTTGTGGGATGGCATCGTGTTCTGGTCTGTTGCTCCGGCTGTTTTGCCCGCTTGTCGGGCCGTTGTTTAACGAAAAGCCAAGCTTTTCGCACAGGAGTTCACCATGAGCATTTTTAACAAAGTCACCAAGACCTTCCAGTGGGGCCAACACACGGTCCGCATGGAAACCGGCGAAATCGCCCGTCAGTCCAGCGGCGCCGTGCTGCTCGACATGGACGGCACCGTGGTGTTGGCCACTGTGGTTGCCAAGACCGACGCCAAAGCCGGCCAAGATTTCTTCCCCTTGACCGTTGACTACCTTGAGAAGTCGTACGCCGCTGGCAAGATTCCCGGCAGCTTCTTCAAGCGCGAAGGCCGCCCCAGCGAATTCGAAACGCTGACCAGCCGCCTGATCGATCGCCCGATTCGCCCTCTGTTCCCCGAAGGCTTCTTCAACGAAGTGCAGGTGGTGATTCACACCCTGTCGCTCAACCCCGAAGTCGACGCCGACATCGCCGCCCTGATCGCCACGTCTGCCGCCTTGTCGGTGTCTGGCATTCCGTTCAACGGCCCGATCGGTGCTGCCCGCGTGGGTTATGTGAACGGCCAGTACGTGCTGAACCCCGGCCAGACCGAGCGCAAAAACAGCCAGATGGACCTGGTGGTCGCTGGTACACAAGCCGCCGTGCTGATGGTGGAATCCGAAGCCGACCAGCTGAGCGAAGAAATCATGTTGGGCGCCGTGGTGTTTGGCCATGAGCAAGGCAACATCGCCATCGCCGCCATCAACGAACTGGTGCGCGACGCCGGTAAGCCAGAGTGGAGCTGGCAAGCCCCTGCCAAGGACGAGGCCCTGATCGCCAAGATCGACGGTCTGGCCAAAGCCAAACTCGAAGCCGCCTACCAGATCCGCAACAAACAGGCCCGCACGCAGGCTTGCCGCGTGGCTTACGCGGACGTGATGGCCGCTTTGAAAGAAGAGGGCGTGGCGTTTGACAGCGTGGCCATTGAAGGCCTGTTGTTCAACATCGAAGCCGCCATTGTTCGTGGCCAGATTCTGGCTGGTGAGCCCCGCATTGACGGTCGCGACACCCGCACTGTGCGCGCCATCGAAATCCGCAACAGCGTGCTGCCTCGCACCCACGGTTCGGCCCTGTTTACCCGTGGCGAAACCCAGGCGTTGGTGGTTGCCACGCTGGGCACCGACCGCGACGCACAGCGCATCGACGCCCTGTCGGGTGATTTCGAAGACCGCTTCATGTTGCACTACAACATGCCTCCGTTTGCCACCGGCGAAACCGGTCGTGTGGGCTCACCGAAGCGGCGCGAAATCGGCCACGGCCGTCTGGCCAAGCGCGCACTGGTTGCCGCCCTGCCCAGCAAAGAAGAGTTCCCCTACACCATGCGTGTGGTGTCCGAGATCACCGAATCCAACGGTTCGTCGTCGATGGCGTCGGTCTGCGGCGGCTGCCTGGCACTGATGGACGCCGGCGTGCCCATGAAGGCGCACGTGGCCGGCATTGCCATGGGTCTGATCAAGGAAGACAACCGCTTTGCGGTGTTGACCGACATCTTGGGTGACGAAGATCACCTGGGCGACATGGACTTCAAAGTGGCCGGTACCACCAACGGTGTGACCGCTCTGCAGATGGACATCAAGATCCAGGGCATCACCAAAGAAATCATGCAAGTGGCGCTGGCGCAAGCCAAAGAAGCCCGCCTGCACATTCTGGGCAAGATGCAAGAAGCGATGGGCGAAGCCAAGACCGAAGTGTCCAACTTCGCGCCCAAGCTCTTCACCATGAAGATCAACCCCGAGAAGATCCGCGACGTGATTGGCAAGGGCGGCGCGGTGATCCGCGCGCTGACCGAAGAAACCGGCTGCCAGATCAACATCGAAGAAGACGGCACCATCACCATCGCCGCCACCGATGCCACCAAGGCCGACGAGGCCAAGCGCCGCATTGAGCAGATCACCGCTGAAGTGGAAATCGGCAAGGTCTACGAAGGCCCGATCACCAAGATTCTGGACTTCGGTGCCTTGGTCAACCTGCTGCCCGGCAAAGACGGCCTGTTGCACATCAGCCAAATTGCCCACGAGCGCGTCGAGAAAGTCACCGACTACCTCAAGGAAGGCCAGATCGTCAAAGTCAAGGTGTTGGAGACCGACGAAAAAGGCCGCATCAAGTTGTCCATGAAGGTGCTGATGGACCGCAATGCGGGCGGCGAACAAGCCCAGCAACAGCAGCAACAGTGAGCGCTGCCATGGCGGTGATGCAAGCGGTGGAAATCAGCGCGTTCGGTGGGCCGCAGGTTTTGCGGCTGACCGAACGGCCCTTGCCCGTGGCGGGCGAGGGCGAGTTGCTGCTGCGCGTCGCCGCCTCGGGTGTGAACCGTCCCGATGTGCTGCAGCGCACCGGAGCCTATCCGCCGCC
>CAMBOY010000316.1 GCA_945869245.1 Hydrogenophaga intermedia | reverse complement strand
ACGGCCTGCGCAGCGTCGCTGCCACGGGCCAGGGTGTTGGCGCGCTCACAGCCAGCCACCGATGCGCTGCGGTTGGTGGACTCACCGGGCACACGCACCAAGCACAGGGGTTCAGCCAGGGCGCCCACGGGGCGTTGCTTTTGCTCATTCACCTGGGCGCGGTAGCCAGCCAGCAATTGGGCGGCTTGGGCGTCGGGCGTGGTCACACGTGCGGCGCCTTGGGCTTTGAGGGTGTTGGTCAACGCATCGCGCTCGGCAGCGGGCATGGCCACCCATTTGCCGTCGGCGGCTTTGCGGGCGTAGTCGTCGCCCACCAGCAGTTGGGCACGGCCGCCGCACTGGGCCACGCGGCCCTGCTCGTCAAACTGCACGTTCATCAAGCCGATGGCCTTTGCGTATTCCCAGGCCTGGCCCACACACACCGTCTCGCCGTTGCGGTTTTTCACCACGGTTGGGTAGGCGCCGCTGCTTTTGAGGCCCAGGCTGCCAAAGTCGCCCAACAGACTGTGCGAATCGCCTCCGATGATGGCGTCCACATCGGTCAGTTGCGCGGCCATGGCCACGTCGCGGTCATAGCCCTGGTGTGTCAGCAGCACGATGTGGCGGATGCCTTGGCCGCGCAGGGTGTCGATGGTGGCCTGTGCGGTTTTGACTTCGTCGGTGAATTGGGTGCTGTTGAGCGGGCGTGACGAGTTGGTGGTTTTGTCTGCGATGGTCAGGCCAACGATGCCGACCTTAACGCCGCCCACGGTTTTGATGGTGTAGGGCTGCACGACCCCAGCAATGGGTGTGCCGGCAGCGGGTTTGACGTTGGCTGACAGCACCGGTGTTTTGCAGCTGCCCTGACCCAGCTCACCCAGGAAGCCCTTGAGCGCGCCGTCGCCGTCGTCGAATTCGTGGTTGCCCAGGGCGAAGGCGTCAAAACACACGGTGTTCATCATGCGCGCGTCTGCCTGGCCCTTGAAGAAGGTGTAGTACAGCGTGCCGGTGATGGCATCGCCCGCGTGCAGCTTGAGCAGGTTGGGGGTGGATTTTTCAATGTCGCGCATGGCGGCGGTGACACGGGCAAAGCCGCCCAAGCTCACGCGGGTGGGCTCGCCGCCCAGGTTGAGCGTGGCGTTGGCCTGGGGCTCCAGCTGCGAGTGGTGGTCGTTGATGTGCGCGATGTTGAGGGTGACAGGGGCGTAGCTGGTGGGGCCAGTGGCACAGCCGGCCAGCAGCGCCACGGCGCCGGACACAGCCAGCAGGGAACGGGTGAGAGACTTCTTCATGGTGACAAGACTCCTGGGTTGGAAAACAAACACGGACAAAACAGAAACAGGCCTTTAGCGCTGGGCGGCCATGGCCACGGCCAGTTCGGCGCCCACGCGGGCGTTGTGCAGCACCAGCGCTTGGTTGGCTTTGAGGCTGACGCCAGCGCTCAGCTCTTTGATGCGCGCCAGCAAAAACGGGGTCGACGCTTTGCCGCTGATGCCTTGGGCGCGGGCGTCGGCCAGGGCTTGGGTGATCCAGCCGTCCATGGTGGCGCGGGCAATGGCGTCGGCGTCGGGAATCGGGTTGGACAGCACCACGCCGCTGTTGAGTCCGAGCTGCCAATGCGCGCGGATGAGGCGGGCCTGGTCGGCGGCACTGTCGATGCGCTGGTCGGCGGCAAAGCCACTGTCTTGTGTGTAGAAGGCCGCAAAGTTGGCCTGGCCCCGGCTGATGACGGGCACGCCCTGGGTTTCCAGGTATTCGAGCGTCAGGCCAATGTCGAGAATCGACTTGGCGCCAGCGCACACCACCGCCACCGGGGTGCGGGCGAGTTCTTGCAGATCGGCCGAGATGTCGAACGTGCTACTGGCCTCGCGGTGCACACCGCCGATGCCGCCGGTGACAAACACCTCGATGCCACCCAAGTGGGCGCAGATCATGGTGGCCGACACGGTGGTGGCGGCGTTGCGCCGCATGGCCACGGCAAAGCCGAGGTCGCGCCGGCTGGCTTTCATCATGCCGGGGTCTTGCGCCACTTGTTGCAGTTGCTCGGGCGTGAGGCCAATGCAGATCTGGCCGTCCAGCAAAGCGATGGTGGCAGGCACGGCGCCGTGCTCGCGCACCACCTGTTCCACCGCTTGGGCGGTGTGCAGGTTCTCGGGCCAGGGCATGCCGTGGGCAATGATGGTCGATTCGAGCGCCACCACGGCCTGGCCGTGCGCTTGTGCGGCGGCGACCTCGGGGGCGATCAGCAAAGGGGCGGTGTTCATGCGTTGTCCAGACTGAGTAAAACGGAAGCGGCGGCGCGTTGGCCCTGCGCCAAGGCGTCGGCCACCGGCAGGCCCTGCACCCACCAAGCGTGCAGCACGGTGGCCGACAGCGCGTCGCCCGCGCCGGTCACGTCCAGCGCGGTGATCCGTTCGGGTGCCGGCTGAGGGTGCAGCCCGTCGGGCAGGCAGAGCGTGGCACCGTCGGCGCCTTGGGTCAACAGCAGGGCGCGCAGGCCGCGCTGTTGCAGATGGGGCCAGACACTGGCCACATCGCCAGCGGCCAGGTCACCGAGTTGGGCCACAGCCCCGAGTTCGTCGCGGTTGAGCAGCAGCAGGTCCACCCCACGCAAGTCGGTGGGCAGATGCGCCATTTTCGGGGCTGAGACCGCCACCAAGGCCAGCGGTGTGCCGCTGGCGCGCGCGGCCACACACAGGCGCTGCAGGCCGACGGCGGGCAGGTTCAGGTCGAGCGCGACGGCGTCGGCCTGGCGCACCGCGCTCTCGGCCAAGGCCCAGAAAGTCTCTGGCAGTTGCTGCAGCACCTGCATGTCGGCCAGCGCCAGGGCCAGTTCGCCGTCGGGCTGCAGCACGGCGGTGTATTGGCCACTGGCTTGGCCTTCGCGGCACAGACCGAGCAACTCCACACCCGCGTGTTGCGCGGCGTGTTGCAGCGATTGGCCTTCCGGATCGTCGCCCCACGCAGACAGCAGCCGCACCCGGCTGGCATGCGCACCGTGCGCTCCCAGCCGCGCCAAATGGCGCGCCAGGTTAAAGGCCACACCGCCAGCATTGCCCGCCAGCTGACACACCGGGTTGGAGGTGCCGGCTTGCAGCACCTGACCCAGCCGCAGCTTGCGGTCCCAGTTGAGCGCGCCGATGCAGGCGATGTTCATGCTTGGTTCAAGGTCGATTCAGTGGTCTCAGACCCCGGCGCTGGCGCGCCAAGCGGCGAGCTGCTGCAGGCCGGCGTCGCGCGCGGCGGCGGGCAAGAAGGACGCGCGCAGGCCTGCGGCTTGCATATCGGCGATCTGTGCCAGCGTCAGACCGGTTTGGGTGTGCAGCGCGTCGAGTTCGGCGCAGAGGGTGGTGGCCGACATCAGGCGGTTGTGGG
>CAMBOY010000315.1 GCA_945869245.1 Hydrogenophaga intermedia | reverse complement strand
GGCGCCACCTTGGCCTTGCAGCGCGGGCGCACCTTGGGTGTGGTCGGCGAATCGGGTTCGGGCAAGTCTTCGCTCGCCATGGCCTTGCTCGGGCTGACCTCGTCCGACGGTGCGCTGCACTTTGGCGACCCGCAGACCCCGGCGGCGCCCACCCAGGCCGCGCCCCAGCACGCCTGGAAGGCCGCGACCGATCTGCAGCGCCACCGTGCGCTTCGGCGCCGGGTGCAGGTGGTGTTTCAGGATCCGTTTTCCTCGCTCTCGCCGCGCATGACGGTGCAGCAAATTGTGGGCGAGGGACTGGATATCCATTTTCCTGCGCTCAGTCGGGACGAACACAACCAGCGCGTGCGCCAAGCGCTGGTCGACGTGGGCTTGTGCGACACCGCCCAACAGGCCGATGGCTGGCTCAGCCGTTACCCGCACCAGTGTTCGGGCGGCCAACGTCAGCGCTTGGCGATTGCGCGCGCGCTGCTGGTTGAGCCCGAGATCTTGGTGCTCGACGAGCCCACCAGCGCGCTCGACGTGACCGTGCAGCGCCAAGTGTTGACGCTGTTGCAGCGCTTGCAGGACGAGCGTGGACTGGCGTATCTGCTGATCACCCACGACATGGCTGTGATCCGGGCTATGGCGCACCGGGTGCTGGTGATGCACCAGGGCCAGGTGGTAGAGCACGGTGAAGCGCCTGCGGTGCTGCACGCGCCGCAGCACCCCTACACCCAGTCGCTGCTGGCCGCCTCGCTCTGAGGCGCGCGCCTTGCACTGCGTGTTTGTGCCAAGGCACAAAGCACCGGGCGCGTGCTATCTTGACTTTTGTCAATCCAACCCGCACCGCACTGGCCTATAAACCAGCAGCCGGTGCCCGCACCATGCACACGACCGCCCATTCCCCGACCAACGACGTGAATCCCTCCATCACCCTGGCATCCCCGCTGTCCTGGCTCAAGGCCGGATGGGCCGACCTGCGCCGCAACCCGGTTCCTGGTCTGCTGCACGGGCTCGTGTTGGCTGCGTTTGGTATGGCTTTGTTGTGGTTGGCACGCGACCAATTCTGGTTGCTGGCCGGCGCATTTTCTGGCTTTTTGATTGTCGCGCCGATTCTCGCCACCGGCCTGTATCACGTCAGCCGGGCCTGTGCCACCGGCCGGTGTGCCGGCATGGCCGAGGTGCTGGCCTTGTGGCGATCGCGCGACCAGCGGCTGGTGCGTTTTGGCGCGCTGTTGGCCTTGGCCGGCACCGGCTGGGTCTTGTGCTCCGCGGGCTTCATCACGGTGTGGAGCGACGTGCCCATTCGCAAGCCCATGGATTTTTTGCAGCATGTGGTGCTCAACCCGCAGATCGGCCTGTTTGAAGTGTGGGTGCTGCTGGGCGCCTTGTTGGCCGCGCCGGTCTTTGCCTCCAGTGTGGTGGCGCTGCCCATGTTGGTCGACACCACAGCGTCGGTGCAAACCGCCGTCACCGAGAGCTGGCGCACGGTAGCCAATTACCCGCTGGTCATGGCCGTGTGGGCGATGGTGATTGCGGGCTTGGCCGGCTTGGGCATGCTCACTGGCATGGTCGGGCTGGTGGTGGTGGTGCCGTGGTTGGCACATTCCAGCTGGCACGCCTACTGCGACTTGACCCGACGCACGGCGGACACGCCTTCTGCCACCTGACTCATTGCGCACCGCGCACCGCCCGACGCATGGAACACACTGTTTTTGGCCTCACCGAGGGGCAAATTGCCCAGTTCGGACTGACGTTTGGCGTAGGCGCTTTCATTTTGTACATGTTGTTCATCGTGCTGAACTTGGCCCGAGAGTCTAAGGCGGGCAAGTTCGGCAGCTTCATCTTGTTTCTGGTCTTGTCGCTTGGCATGTTGGGCTTTGTGGCCAAAAACGTTATTCAGTGGATCCTCGGCATTTGAGACCCACCGGCGTGCGCTAAATGCTTGTGGGGATTGCCAAAATCCCCAAAAACCGGATAGAATGCGAGCTTCACGACCAAATGGGCGGGTATTTACCGGCCCATTTTTTTTGGCCGAACCACATTCATGAGCTGGCAAGAGACCGTTACACAAACCATCACCGGACTGGGTTTTGACCTGGTGGATCTGGAGCGATCTGTCGGTGGTTTGCTGCGTGTCACCATCGACTTGCCTTGGGACCCTGAAGCGGCTGAAGAGCGGTTTATCACGGTTGAAGATTGTGAGCGCGTCACCCGCCAGTTGCAGTATCTGCTCGAAGTCGAGGCGGTGGACTACAAGCGGTTAGAGGTCGGCTCCCCCGGTATCGATCGCCCCTTGCGGCACGACGCCGACTTTGTGCGCTTCACTGGCCAAGTCATCGATATTGTGTTGCGCGCACCGATTGGCGCCACCGGCACTGGTGTGGCTGCGACGCGAAAAAAATTTCGCGGGGTGCTGGAGCGCGCCGACGACGGCCAGCGTTGGCAAATTGTGTGGAGCGACGAACCGCCGGTCAAACCCGGCCAGCGCGTGAGCAAAAAACGCGAACCCGCGCCGCTGCAGGCGCTGGTATTTGAATGGTCTGAATTGCAGCAGGCGCGCTTGGCACCGCTGGTGAGTTTCAAGGGCCGCACAGCGGGGCACATGCCTGTGCCGCGTGCGGCAGAGTCCTCGTCTTGAGAGTTGGTGGTGCCCGGGAGGCACCCATTAAAAAGGTGAAATCCAATATGAACCGCGAAATGCTGATGCTGATCGATGCAATCTCCCGTGAAAAAAACGTGGAGCGCGATGTCGTCTTGAGCGCTGTGGAACAGGCGCTGGCATCTGCCACCAAAAAGCTCTACAAGGGTGAGGTGGATATTCGTGTGGCCATCGACCCCGACTCCGGAGCCTATGAGACGTTCCGCCGCTGGCTGGTGGTGCCCGACGAGGCAGGACTGCAAAACCCGGACGCCGAAGAACTGTTCAGTGACGCGCGTGAGGACATCGCCGATATCGAGATTGGCGATCACATCGAGAAAATGATCGAGAGCGTGCCCATTGGCCGCATCGGTGCCATGGCCGCCAAGCAGGTGATTCTGCAAAAAATCCGCGATGCCGAGCGTGAGATGCTGCTCAACGACTTCATGTCGCGCGGCGACAAAATTTTTGTCGGCACCATCAAGCGCATGGACAAGGGCGATTTGATCGTCGAGAGCGGTCGGGTCGAAGGGCGTCTGAAGCGCAACGACATGATCCCGAAGGAAAACTTCCGCACCGGCGACCGTGTGCGCGCCCTGATCACCGAAGTCGATCTGACCTTGCGCGGCGCGCCGATTCTCTTGTCGCGTTCGGCTCCGGGGTTCATGATCGAACTGTTCCGCCAGGAAGTGCCGGAAGTTGAACAAGGCCTGCTGGAGATCAAGACCTGCGCCCGCGACCCTGGC
>CAMBOY010000314.1 GCA_945869245.1 Hydrogenophaga intermedia | reverse complement strand
CGGTCGCGGCGCTCAATGCCATCCACCATCAGGGCGGCGGCGCGGGCAGCCGGTATCTCGCGGCCCAGCGGTCCGGGCATGGTGGCGCGCAAGCGCACAAAACTCGGGTGCAACACGCCTTCGGTGACCAGCGGCGTGCTGACCCAGGTGGGGTGGATCACGCCGACCCCAACACCGTGCGAGGCCAGCTCGATGCGCCAGGCGTCGCACATGGCCTCAATAGCGGCCTTGGAGCCCGCATAGGCCGACATGAAAGGGGCGTGTCCAAAGCACGCCACCGAAGCGGTGGCCAGCACATAGCCCCGCGCAGCCATCACCGCAGGCAATGCGCTGCGCACGGTGTTGAAGGTGCCATGGATGTTGATGTCCATGCAGCGCTTCCAGGCCTGCGGGTCGGTGTGGGAAAGCGGCCCAAAAGATGCCATGCCAGCGTTGGCCCAGACCACGTCGATGCGACCGTGGAGGGAAAGGGCCGCGGCAACGGCCGCCTCGCACTGCTCCATCGAAGTCACATCGGCGGTCAGGGCCAGCACATCGGTGCCCAGGCTGCGGGCCACGGCTTGGACGTTCTCGGTGTTGCAGTCCACCAAGACCGGCCGTGCGCCCCGGCGCTGCAGTTCGGTGGCAGCCGCCGCACCAATGCCGGAGCCGGCGCCGGTGATCAGGACGACTTGACCGCGCAAGGGCGGAGGACGGGTGGGCATGGGCACCAGGCTATCAGCCGATCTTGTTGATCATCAGGTACAGAATGGGCAGCGGCAACACCGTGGCCACCGCACCCGAGATCTGCCAGATGCGCGACAGGCGCAGGTATTCCGAGGTGATGTGGTCGCACTGGCGCAGCAGCTGGCGCTGCTTGAGCTGAATCGGCACCAGCACCAGCAACCAGATCAGTCCCGACAGGCCGAACAGCATGTAGGACCAGCTGATCCAGCTGTGGCTCTCACTGCCCCCAAACCGAACCGACATCAGGTATCCGGTGATCACCACGCCCAAGGCGCCGGTGACGGTGAACAGGAGGTCGGTCAGCAACACCATGCGGTTGCTGAACTGGATGATCTGGTGGTTGCGCGTGCGCTCGGCCAGCGCCGCCCAGGTGCCACTGACGATGACATTGCCCAGGAACAGGCAAGCACTCAGGATGTGGATGGTCTTGAGCGTGGTGCTCATGATGAGGGCGTTTTCAGATCGGTGGTGGTTTTGTCGGGCGTCTCGTTGGCAGCGGCCTGCGCCGCTTCAAGCGCGCGCTGGCGAGCGGTGGCTTGGCGGGCGCGCTCCAGATCGCGAAACTGCCACCAGACAAAAACGCCCAACGCCAGCAGCAACCCGCCCACCTCCAGCAGCTTGATCCAGTTGCTTGGTGTCATGGTGGCCACCCAGGTATCCCAAACACTTCATGAACCTTCAGCGCGAGAGGCGGTCATGCTCGACCAGGCGCGCGTGCATCTCCATCAGGCGGGCCATGCGTTCATCAAAGCGCTGCCAGACGGTGCTTTCTTTCCCCGCAAGCTCTGGTGCCAGCGGCGCCTCAGCGGCCTCCACCAGATACGCAATGGCGGGCAGCGGTGCCATCGCCTGGGCCTGACCCGCTGGTGCGACAAAGGCCGAGCCGGCGGCGCGCGCCAGCAACGCCAGCTTGCGGCTGCGCGGCACCACCGTGCGCTGGGTGATCGAGTCCAGCCCGCTGCGCGACAGCTGTTCGCCGATCTCGGCGTACACCAGTCGCGCCGCGTGGATCGCGGGGCGGCAGTCGCGCGGCAGCGCGGCAATGCCCTGCTCGGCACGCAGATACAGCACCTCGGCAGCGTCCAGCAGGCGCTGGGTCACCTGCGCAATGGCGGGATTGAACACCGGCGCGAGCATCCAGGCATCCGGGTCCACACCGGCTTCACGCAACCATTCGCGCGGCAGGTACAGGCGGCCGTTGCGGGCGTCTTCCCCCACATCGCGGGCGATGTTGGTCAGCTGCATGGCCACGCCCAGCTCGCAGGCGCGGGCCAGCACTTGCGTACCTTTCGCGCCCATCACCAGAGCCATCATGGCGCCGACCGCACCCGCCACGCGGGCGCCGTAGTCCTGCACGTCCGCCAGGGTCTCGTAGCGGCGCCCTTGTGCGTCCCACAAAAAACCTTCCAGCAAGGCGTCGAGCAACACGCGCGGAATGGTGAAGCGGTGCACCACCTGACACAGGGCCAGGTCTTCGACGTCCGGACCCGGGCGCCCCGCGTAGATGGCATCGAGCTTGGCCCGTAAAGTGGCCATGGCAGCAAAGGGATCGCTGCCCAGGTCGATGGCGTCGTCGGCGAGACGACAGTATGCGTACAGCGCACTGGCGGGCGCGCGCACGCGCGCAGGCAGCATCAGCGAAGCGGCGAAAAAGGACTTCGAACCGCCGCGCATGAGCGCCCGGCAAGCCGCGAGGTCGTAGCCGATCTGGGCGGACACCTCGCTGCGGACCGCAAGGCAGTCGGCGGAGGATGGGGCGGCTTCAAGCAAAGGCTTTGACATCGGGGAGCACCTGTTCAAGCGTCTTGGCAGACATGAGTACACCTGGAATTCCAGCACCGGGGTGGGTGCCTGCACCCACCATGAAAAGGTTCTCGATGTCCTCGCTGCGGTTGTGCGCGCGGAACCACGCGCTTTGCAGCAGCAGGGGTTCTTGCCCGAAGGCCGCCCCCTGGTACGACAGCAAGCGGTCCTGAAAGTCTTGCGGTGTCGTCACACGCGAGGTGGTGACGTGTTGGCGCAGGCCCGGCAGCACCGTGCGCTCCAGCGCCTCTGCCACGGCCTGGCGGTAGGGCTCGGCGTGGGCAGCCCAGTCGGTGCCGCTGGCCAGGTGCGGCACCGGGCTCAGCACATAGAAGGCGTCACAACCGGGGGGCGCCAACGAAGGATCGGTGGCGGTGGGCCGGTGCAGGTAGAGGCTGAAGTCTTTGGCCAGCTTGTGCCGCTTGAAGATGTCTTTCAGCAGTTCGTCGTAACGCGGCCCCAGCACCATCATGTGGTGAGGCACGTCGTCGTAGCGCTTGCTGGTACCGAAGTACCAGACAAACAGGCTCATGGAATGGCGGCTGTTTTCGATGCGCTGGTTGGACCAGCGGCGACGGTACTGGGGCTCAATCAGGTGCCGGTAGGTCCACATGGTGTCGGCGTTGGAGACCACGATATCGGCCTTGACCTTCTCGCCGCCCGCCAGGGTGACGCCGTTCGTGCGACCGAGCTTGCCGCTGCCCGCCGGGGCCGGCTCCACATCGATGCGCGCGACCTCCGCGTTGTAGCGGATGCGCCCGCCCAGGCTCTCGAGCAGCTTGACCATGGCGGTGATGATGGCCCCGGTGCCGCCCATGGCCGAGTGCACGCCATAGCGACGTTCCAGC
>CAMBOY010000313.1 GCA_945869245.1 Hydrogenophaga intermedia | reverse complement strand
CACAGAACCAAGGCCCGCGTGTAAACCATGCGGGCTTTTTGGTTGGCGATAGACCACATATGAACTGGAGAGCGGCATGATCACCCTGGCGGTGGATTGCATGGGGGGGGATGTGGGCGTCGGGGTGACGCTGCCGGCCTGTGCGGCTTTTCTGCAAAGCCGACCCGAGGCGCAGCTGTTGTTGGTGGGGCTGTCGGCCGAGCTCGACGCGCACCCGGTGTCTCGGCACCCACGTTGTCGGGTGGTGCCTGCCACCGAGGTGGTGGCCATGGACGATCCGGTGGAAGTGGCGCTGCGCAAGAAAAGGGACTCGTCCATGCGCGTGGCCATCGCCCAGGTGAAAGACGGCGCGGCCCAAGCGGCGGTGTCGGCCGGCAACACCGGCGCCTTGATGGCCATTGCCCGCTATGTGCTCAAAACGCTCGATGGCATCGATCGCCCGGCCATCGCCACCCAGATGCCCAACGCCACCGGTGGTGCTACCACCGTGCTCGACTTGGGTGCCAACGTCGATTGCACCGCCGAGCACCTGTTGCAGTTTGCCGTGATGGGCAGCGCCTTGGTGGCCGCCACCGGGCGCGACAACCCCAGTGTGGGCTTGCTCAACATCGGCGAAGAGGTGATCAAAGGCAACGAGATCATCAAAAAAGCCAGTGTTTTGCTCCGATCTGCCGCCAACAGTGGCGATTTGAATTTTTTCGGCAATGTCGAAGGCAACGATATCTTTAAAGGCACCACCGACATCGTGGTGTGTGACGGCTTTGTTGGCAACGTGGCGCTCAAGGCCAGCGAGGGTTTGGCGTCGATGATTGGCGCCATGATCAAAGAAGAGTTTTCGCGCGGCATCCTGCAAAAAATAGCCGCTATCGTCGCTTATCCGGTGTTATCGGCGTTTAAAAAGCGGGTAGACCATCGGCGCTACAACGGCGCAGCCCTCTTGGGTTTGCGCGGACTGGTGTTCAAAAGCCACGGTTCGGCCGACGCCTTCGCTTTCGAGCAGGCCATGCACCGGGCTTATGATGCGGCAGCCCACCAGTTGCTCGACGGCGTGCGAGACCGCATTGCCCGCGCCGCGCCACTGATGGCGGTGGCCGAGGCGCCTGCAGACGCCTGATGGCCCTTGGCAGCCCCGATTCGAGTCCGTTTCATGAGTCTTTATTCCCGCATTCTTGGCACCGGTAGTTGTTTGCCTCCACGCCGTCTGACCAACGCCGACATGGTGTCGCTGTTGGCACAGCGCGGCATTGAAACCAACGACGAATGGATTGTGGAGCGCACCGGCATTCGGGCGCGGCATTTTGTCGATGAGGGTGTGTTCTCGAGTGACCTCGGTGCGCAGGCGGCGCGCCAAGCCTTGTTGGCTGCGGGCATGGCCGCCGAGCAGATCGACCTCATTATTGTGGCCACGTCCACCCCGGACATGGTGTTCCCGTCCACCGCCGCCATCGTGCAGCACAAGCTGGGTATTGCTGGCTGCCCAGCGTTTGATGTGCAGGCCGTGTGCAGCGGTTTTGTCTACGCCCTGACGGTGGCCGACGCGATGATCCGCGCGGGCAACGCCCGCAAGGCGCTTGTCATCGGATCTGAGGTGTTTTCCCGTTTGCTGGATTTCAATGACCGCACCACCTGCGTGTTGTTTGGCGACGGTGCTGGGGCCGTGGTACTCGGGGCGTCTGACACGCCAGGCATTTTGGCCAGCGACTTGCACGCCGACGGCCAACATGTGGGCATTTTGTGTGTGCCCGGACACGTCAACGGCGGCCAGATTATGGGCGACCCGGTGCTCAAAATGGACGGGCAGGCGGTCTTTAAGTTGGCGGTGGGTGTGCTGGAGCAGGCCGCCAAAGCGGTGCTGGCCAAGGCTGGCAAAACCGAAGCCGACATCGATTGGCTCATTCCCCACCAAGCCAATATCCGCATCATGGCTGGCACCGCACGCAAGCTCAAGCTGCCCATGGACAAGGTGGTGGTCACCGTCGACCAGCACGGCAACACCTCGGCCGCCTCCATTCCCTTGGCGCTGGACCACGCGGTGCGCGCCGGTCAGATTCGTCCGGGGCAGACCCTGATGCTCGAAGGTGTGGGCGGTGGTTTCACCTGGGGCGCGGTACTCCTCAATTTCTGATGTTTGCTTGGATCACACCATGAGCGCATGTGCTTTTGTATTTCCCGGTCAAGGTTCGCAATCGGTGGGCATGCTCGACGCCTGGGGCGACCACCCGGTGGTGGTGCAGACCCTGCAAGAGGCGTCGGACGCCTTGCACGAAGACGTGGCCAAACTGATCCACGAAGGCCCCAAAGAGGCGCTGGCCCTGACCACCAACACCCAGCCGGTGATGCTGGTGGCGGCGGTCGCGGCTTGGCGGGTGTGGCGCGCCGAGGGTGGTGCGCTGCCAGCGGCGGTGGCTGGTCATTCGCTGGGCGAGTATTCCGCGCTGGTGGCGTCTGGCGTGCTGACTTTGGCGCAGGCCGCGCCTTTGGTGCGTTTTCGCGCCGCAGCCATGCAAGAGGCTGTGCCGGTGGGCACCGGTGCCATGGCCGCCATTCTCGGCATGGCGGCTGAGCAGGTGATTGCCGGCTGCGCCGAAGCCCAGGCCACTTTTGCGGCGGGCAGCGCCGAGGTGGTGGAAGCGGTGAACTTCAACGACCCGATGCAAACCGTGATTGCGGGCAGCAAGGCTGCCGTGGAGAAAGCCTGCGAAGTGCTCAAGGCCAGTGGCGCCAAACGTGCGTTGCCCTTGCCGGTGTCGGCTCCCTTTCATTCGAGCCTGATGAAGCCTGCGGCCGAGAAGCTGCGCGAAAGACTCGCCGCCACCGCCTTGGCGGTGCCGCAGATCCCGGTCATTAACAACATCGATGTGGCGGTCGAGACCGACGCCGATCGCATCCGCGACGCCCTGTACCGCCAGGCTTTTGGGCCGGTGCGCTGGGTCGAGTGTGTCCAGGCCATCCAGGCGCGCGGTTTGCACACCGTGGTCGAATGCGGGCCGGGCAAGGTGCTGGCGGGCATGACCAAGCGCATCCATGCCGACATGAGTGGCTTGGCGCTGTACGACCCCGCCACCTTGGCCGACGTGCGCGCTGCGCTGGCCTGAGTGGTGGCAACAGTTTTCTGGAGAAGACAAGATGGTTGAATCGACTGTGGCAGGTCAAGTGGCTCTGGTGACGGGCGCTTCGCGTGGCATTGGTGCGGCCATTGCGCAAGAACTGGTGGCGCGGGGCTTTGTGGTGGTGGGCACCGCCACCACCGACGAGGGTGCCGCGCGCATCACCCAGGCGCTGAGTGCTGTCGCTGGCGCCCAGGCCGCTTGCCGTGGCGCGCGCCTCGACGTCAACGACAGCGCCGCAGTGGAGGCGCTGATCGACGACATCGTCAAAGCCCACG
>CAMBOY010000312.1 GCA_945869245.1 Hydrogenophaga intermedia | reverse complement strand
GCCTGAAGTGGTCGATGCCCATTCATGATTGGAAGGCAGCACTGACCCGGTTTACCATCGAGTTTGGAGATCGCCTCTCCGATATTTGATGTCCGCCCCGTTTACACAAAATTCAGGACACGCCCTCGAAGTCAGTCTGCTGACCGAGGCCTATGACACCTTTGTGGCTGAGCTGCATCCGCAGACGCGGTTTGACGAGGCCTACTACATCGCCTTGCACCGCCGCACCTTCGAAACTTTGTACGACTGGGCGGGGCGCTACCGCAACGAGGACATGGTCAAGGGTGGCTCCATGTTTTGCCGTGCAGCGTATCTCGCGGCCGAATCACGTCGCATTTTTGGCCAGCTGCAACAAGCCTGTTTTCTGAGTGAAGCCGCCGCATCGGAAGAAGAGTTTGCCGAGCGATTGGCTTACTTCCAGGGTGAGCTGATTGCTCTGCACCCGTTTTATGAACTGAACGGGCGCATCACCCGGCTGTTTTTTGACCTGCTGGCCATTCAACATGGCTACGCACCGATTGATTACAGCCAGGCTTGGCAAGACGACGTTGAGATGGGCAACCTCTACATCAGGGCGTCCGTTGACTGTGTGCAACGTGCAGACCACCGGTTGCTGACGCAATTGGTCTTGGCCGGCCTAACGCGGTGGCAAGACCATGGGGCATGAGTCAGCCCGCCAGCAAACCCCGCAGCAGTTTTTTCAGGCGCTGGCTGTCGCCCCGGCCCAAGCGCGCGAGCACGCGGTCTTCGTGGGCTTTGGCTAGGGGCAGCAGCGGGGCCACGCGGTCGGCGCCGGCGGGGCTTAGGCGCACCAGGGTTTGGCGGCGGTCGGTGGGGCTGTCTTCGCGCTGCAGCAGGCCTTGGGCTTGCAGGCGGTTCAGCAGTTTGGTCACGGTGGGTTGTTGGGCCAGCACGCGGTCGCACAGCTCGCGCACAGCCAGTGGGCCGTTGCCTGCCAGGCTGGCCAGCACCCGCCATTCCAGGACCGACAGGCCGTGCGCGGCCACCTCGGCGTGGAATTCGGCCGACACCCGGTGGCTGGCGCGCGCCAGCAAATAGGCCAGATAGTCGTCCACAAAGGGGGCGCTGTCGTCGGCGGGTGGGGGTGGTTTGAGTGGGCTCATGGCGGGTTTGTGCTGCCCCATTTTGCATGAAATTTCATATAAACTGATTTCCATACCCGGCGCCCGCCCGGGGCCAGGAGACACCCGCATGCTGATAGAGCGCATTGAACACAAATGGCTGTTGGCCTTTGAAAAAGCCTTGGCCCTGTGCCAGCTGGCGCCGGGCCAGCGGGTGGGGCTGTTGAGCGAAACCCAATCGCGCCGGGTGAATGTGGAGCTGGCCCGCTTGGCCGCCGAGCGCTTGGGCGCCCAGGTGTTTGAGGTGACGCTCACCACTCCCGCGTTGACAGCCCCTGCGCCGGTGCGATCCACCGGCGCCAGCGACGCAATTGCCGGCAACCCGGCGGTGGTGGCCGCGCTGGCCCGGTGCGATTTGGTGATCGACTGTACCGTCGAAGGCCTGCTGCACGCGCCCGAGCTGCCGCAAATCTTGGCCGGGGCCGACGGCCTGCGCCCACGGTTGTACATGGTGTCCAACGAACACCCCGAAATTCTGGAGCGCACCTTGCCCACGCCCGCGCTGGAGCCGCTGGTGCGCGCCGCCATGAAGCGTCTGCGTGGTGCTGCCCAAATGCACGTCACGTCGGCCGCCGGCACCGACCTGACGGTGTCGCTGGCTGGCGCCACGGTGGGTGGCGTCTGGGGCTACGCCAACAAACCCGGTATGGTGTCGCACTGGCCGGGCGGGCTGGCGCTGGCTTTTCCAGCGGCGGGCACGGTCAACGGCACGCTCGTGCTGGCGCCGGGCGATGTGAACCTGACCTTCAAAAGTTATCTGCGCGAGGCGGTGACCCTGCAGATCGAAAACGACAGCATCGTGGCAGTGCAAGGGCAGGGCGTGGACGCCGAGCTGATGCGCAGCTACTGGCAGGCCTGGGAAGACGCCGAAGGCCACCGAGCCTGCTACGCGGTGTCGCATGTGGGCTTTGGCCTGAACGCAGCCGCACGCTGGGACGCGCTCAATTTCTACGACAAACGCGACTGCAACGGCACCGAGCTGCGCGCCTTTGCTGGCAATTTTTTGTATTCCACCGGCGCCAACGAGGTGGCCGGCCGCCACACCCTGGGCCACTTTGACCTGCCCATGCGCGGCTGCACCGTGGCGCTGGACGGCGCCGTGGTGGTGGACGCCGGCCAGGTGCGCGCCGAGGCGCTGGCATGAGCGTTGTGCCCACGGCCTTGACCGCCGGCCAGCCGCGCACCGACCGGCCCAGTGTGGTGCTGCTGCATGGCATTGGCGGGCGGGCGTTCGGCTGGCAGGCACAGCTTGATGCGCTGGCAGCGCTTGGCTGGCACGTCCTGGCCTGGGACATGCCCGGTTATGGCGACAGCCCCATGGTGGAGCCGTATACCTTCGACGCGCTGGCCGATGCGCTGGCGGATGTGCTCGACGCGCACGGGCTAAACAAGGCCGTGATCGTGGGCCACAGCCTGGGAGGCATGGTGGCGCTGCAGCTGTGGGCGCGCCACCCGCAGCGCGTGGCCGCGCTGATGCTGGCCGGCAGCAGCCCCGCTTTTGGCCACGGCAGCGGCGACTTTCAGCAACAGTTTTTGGCCCAGCGCCTGGCGCCGCTGGACGCCGGGCAGACGCTGGCCCAGGTGGCCGAACGCCTGATACCAGCCATGGTCGCACCCGGCTTCACCGGCCCGGGTCTGGCGCTGGCGCAGGCGTGCATGGGGTCGATTGCCTCGGCCAGCTACCGCGCGGCGCTGTACGCACTGGTCACATTTGAGCAGCGCGCCGCCCTGCCCACCATCACCGTGCCCACCCTGTGTCTGGCCGGTGAACACGACCGCACCGCCAGCCCCACCGTGGTGCGCCGCATGGCCGACAAGATTCCCGGTGCGCGCTACGTCGAGTTGGCCGGCGCGGGCCACCTGATGAACTTTGAGGCGCCCGAGGCCTTCACCCACGCCTTGCTGGACTTTCTGCACACCACACAAGAGGAGACACACCCATGAACACCCCAGCCGCCGCGCGCGACCCGATGCAGAACGTGATGCCCATTGCCGGCGACGACTACCCCACCACCGACGACCAGAGCCGCCTGTTGGCGCTGGCGCAGACATTGGGCCGCGAGAAGTTTGCCCCGCGCGCGGCAGAGCTGGACCGCACCGCGCAGTTTCCGTTCGCCAATTACGCCGACATGCGCCAAGCCGGCCTGCTGGGCCTGTGTGTGCCCAAGGCCCACGGCGGGCAGGGGGCCGACTACGCCACCTATGCGCTGGTGTCGGCCGAGATTGGCCGCTGGTGCGGCGCCACCGC
>CAMBOY010000311.1 GCA_945869245.1 Hydrogenophaga intermedia | reverse complement strand
CAACCCCGACGCCTGGGCGCTGCACAGCACGCTGCGCGGCCTCAACCCGGCCACCACCTTGGTCATCGTGGCCAGCAAAACCGTCACCACCCAAGAAACCATGACCAACGCCGCCTCGGCGCGCCGTTGGCTCGACGACGCGGGCATCACCGGTGCGGCCCAAAGCGCGCACCTGGTGGCCATCACCGCTGCGCCGCACAAGTCGGCTGCAGCCGGCTACCCCGCCGAACACACCTTCACTTTCTGGGACTGGGTGGGTGGGCGTTATTCGGTCTGGTCGGCACTCGGTCTGCCACTGGCCCTGGCCATCGGCGCGGGTGCATTCCGCGAATTCTTGGCCGGCGCCCAGACCATGGACGCGCATTTCCGCCGCGCGCCACTGGCGCAGAACCTGCCGGTCATCCTAGGCCTGTCGGGCATCTGGAACCGCAACTTCCTGCACTGTCCGACTCAGCTGATCTCGTGTTACCCCAGCCGCTTGGTGCGCTTTGCGCCGTTTGTGCAGCAGATGGACATGGAGAGCAACGGCAAGCGGGTGCGCAAAGACGGCCAATCGGTCGAGACCGGCACAGGCCCGGTGATTTGGGGTGGCCTCGGCATCGATGGCCAACACGCCTACTTCCAGCTGCTGCACCAGGGCACCCACCGCGTGCCTGTCGAATTCATTGGGGTGGAAACCGACGACACCCCGCTGCCGCTGGCGGCCGAACACCACCGGGTGGTCAACCTCAATTTGCGTGCGCAGTCACAAGCCCTGGCCGTGGGCCGCAGCCCAGACGACACGCTGCAAGCGCTGCTGGCCGAAGGCCAGAACCGCGAACAGGCCGAACCGTTTGTGAGTCAGCGCAGCTTCCCCGGCGATGTGCCCAACAGCGTGCTGTGGATCGACAGCTTGACGCCGCACCGCTTGGGCGCCTTGATTGCGCTGTACGAACACAAGGTGTTTGTGCAGGCAGCCGTCTGGGGCATCAACGCCTACGACCAATGGGGCGTCGAACTCGGCAAGACCATGGCCAAACAGATGGAGCGCGCGTGATGCGCATTGCACGGGTTGCCCACGACCGGAAAAAGGACGAGATGGTGGCACTCGCCACCGCGTTCGCGCCATCGCTGCGCCAGCACACGCTGATGGCCACCGGCACCACCGGCGGTCGGCTGCAGACCGAGCTCGGGCTGGTGGTCGAGCGTTTGCTCAGCGGCCCCTTGGGCGGCGACCTGCAGATCGGCGCGCGCATAGCCATCGACCGCCCTTGAAAGCCGCGGCGGCGGCTCCACCTTCATCCGACATGGGCCGCGTTGGCCCAGGAAAGGTATCTGTGGAAATCACTCTGCTCTGGGTCTTGTGTGTGGCCATGATTGGCCTGGGTCTGCTGGGCACCGTGCTGCCCGTCTTGCCAGGCACCTTACTGATCTGGGGCGGCATTGTGCTGGGTGCATGGATCGACGATTTTTCGCGCGTCAGTGCCACCACGGTGGCCGTGATCAGTGTGCTGGCGGTGCTGGCCTGGGCGCTCGACTACGTGGCCGGTCTGATGGGGGCCCAAAAGGCCGGCGCCAGCAAACAGGCCTTGATCGGCGCAGCTCTGGGCACGGTGGTCGGCCTGTTCATGGGCTTGGTGGGGGTGCTGTTTATGCCCTTGGTGGGTGCGGCCGTGGGCGAGTACCTGGCCCGAAAAGACGAAGCCCGCGCCATGAAAGTGGGCCTGGCCACCTGGATTGGCATGATGGTGGGGCTGATCGCCAAAGTGGTCATCGCCTGTGTGATGGTGGGCGTGTTTGTGGCTGCGCTGGTGCTGTGAGCGACACCTGCTGCGCGATCGCTGCCAGCGATGCGCCCACCATGTTGGTGCCGTGGTGGGGCTCGATGTGCACCTCGCCAGCGTAATCGCCGTGCTCTTCAAAATACCGCACAAAAGCGTTGATCTTGCCTTGCACCGCAAGCACCGCCGATTGGGGTGTCGAGCATGCAAACGGCATGTTGTCGGCGCCATGCACCGTGTAGCCAGCGGGATACTGCGCAGACGACAGATAGCCGTGCCAATGCGCCATGCCCAGACCCGATTGCAGCCCGTGCCGCAGAAATCTGTTGTCGGGCTGTAAACGCAGCAGGAGGCTGGCGATCAGCGCGTTGCCCAAGGCATGGGCCAGTATCAGGTTGGAGTCGTACGAGGGCTTGCAGTCGACTTGTGGGTCCAGCTGGGCGGGCAACTCCAGAAAAAATCGGCCTTGCGCCCATCCCATTTTGAGAATGTCTCGCCCGGGATTGAGCGCCGTTTTGGCACAACCCGATCGGGTGCACAGCACAGCCACCTCTGGTACAGGCACGATCCAGAGCTGCCCACCCAGCAGCACCGACAAGTACCACTGACCATCACGGATATGCACCTGCTGGTGAGCCCAGTCAAGCTGGCCCAACCGATCATTGGCTTCCGCCTGTGTCATGGCGGGCTGCACTTGGAGCGGCAATTGCCTCGCCAGAAAACCGTAGCTCATGCCACTGCGGTGATCCAAAAACGCCGTCGCCAAGCGGCGATAAAACTTGTTTCGGAACTGCAGCTGGGCCATGTCTGTTTGAAAAACAAACAAACCGGACGCTCGCCACAGCGCACCACTGTCGACCATGTCGGCCACGGCCTCTTGGTATGCGCTGTGGGTTGCATCAAAGCGCTCCACGCGCAACTCGAAGTCGCTCAGTTTGGGGGGCAGCACAGGCGCAGCCAATTTGGACAGCAGAACGCTCTCGATGCGCTCCACAAAATCGTCAGCGATGTCCAGCTCGATCATGGCTCCGTTCATATTGCAAACGGTCCAATGCGCGCCATCGACAAAAACCGCCACCTGCACCGCGTCCCACGCCATGGTGCCGATCAAGGCATTGATGGTGGTCTGCGGGTCCGCCCTCAAGCGAAGTGGGCTGGGTCTTTCAAAGACGCCCATCACTGAGTTTTTAGACAAGCTCGACACAAAATCGACACCCAACTGACCATCGGGCAACTCACCCGCCACCACGATCACCACGCCCTCAGGCACTTTGCCACCGTGGCCTTGTGCCACCGCCTCCTCTAGGTCCAAGACCTCGACGCCCAAGCGGCAAAATCCTTCTCGCAGTCTCAGCACAAATGCCTGCAAAACTGGGCTGAGTGTCTTGGCAGTCCAAAAACACACGCGCAGCTCGCTCCTCATCTGCGCGGTTGTGAAGGGCAACGGCGCTGCAATGCCCAGCAAGGTGTAGGCCGTCTGCGTGTTCAGCGTGTCAGATACGCGGTCGAGCATCACTACCTCCTAAGTCAGAACGCGTCATTTTCACTCAAACCCGACTTGTTTGGGTCAGGCCGGCGAGCAATAGCCGTCCAACACCCAGGCACGCGATCCGACGCGACCCACGCTCAGCGC
>CAMBOY010000310.1 GCA_945869245.1 Hydrogenophaga intermedia | reverse complement strand
GAACGCCCACGGCGACGTGGTGCCCCCCGGCGAAGGCTGGACACACCCACCCTACGGCGGCGAGATCCACAACGGCGCCATGTACGGCCGCGCCACCGCGGTGAGCAAATGCGATTTTTCGACTTTCACCTTTGCGGTGCGCGCGCTGGAATCGCTGGGTCTGCCTTTGAAGGGCGGTGTGGAGCTGCACTTCACCTACGACGAGGAGTTTGGTGGTGAGGTCGGTCCAGGCTGGTTGCTCGACAAGGGTTTGACGAAACCGGACCTGATGATCGCCGCCGGCTTCAGCTACCAAGTGGTGGTGGCGCACAACGGCTGTCTGCAGCTGGAAGTGACGGTGCACGGCGAGATGTCGCACGCGGCCATTCCCGACAGTGGGGTGGACGCCTTGCAGGGCGCCACCCACATCTTGAACGCGCTGTACGCCCTCAACGCCGATTACCTGAAGGTGACTTCACAGGTGGAGGGCATCACCCACCCTTATCTCAACGTCGGCATGATCCAAGGCGGCACCAACACCAATGTGATCCCGGGCAAGGTGGTGCTCAAGGTGGACCGCCGCATGATCCCCGAGGAGGACCCGGCCGAGGTCGAGGCCAGCCTGCGCCACACCATCGAACAGGCGGCCGCCAGCTTTAAGCCGCCGCGTGGAGGCAAGCACATCCGGGTGGACGTCAAGCGCATGCTGCTGGCGCGCGCCATGGTGCCCCTGGCGGGCAACAAGCCGCTGGTGGACGCGCTGCAGCAGCACGGCGGCGAGGTGTTCGGTGAGCCCATTCCCGCCATCGGCACGCCGCTCTACACCGATGTGCGCTTGTATGTGGAGCGCGGCATTCCCGGTGTGATTTACGGCGCCGGTCCGCGCACCGTGCTCGAGAGCCACGCCAAACGCGCCGACGAGCGCATCGAGCTGGCCGACCTCCAACGCGCCACCCAGGTGGTCGCTCGCACGCTCTTTGATCTGCTGCGGGCCTGAACAGTCTGGGTCGCGGGAGGCACAATAGTCGCCCGCTGACCAATGCGTTACATCTGCCCTGGAGACATCCCATGACCCCCGCCGAACAAGCCTTGCGCGACGCCGCTCTCGACTACCACCGCTTTCCCCGCCAGGGCAAGATCACCGTCAACCCGACCAAGCCGCTGTCCAACCAGCGCGATTTGTCGCTGGCCTATTCGCCGGGGGTGGCCTATCCCTGCCTGGAAATCCAGGCCGACCCGAACAAAGCGGCCGACTACACCAGCCGGGGCAACCTGGTGGCGGTGATCACCAATGGCACCGCGGTGCTGGGCCTGGGCGACATCGGCCCACTGGCCGGCAAGCCAGTGATGGAAGGCAAAGGTTGCCTGTTCAAAAAATTCGCTGGCATCGATGTGTTCGACATTGAGCTGGCCGAGCGCGACCCGGACAAACTGGTCGACATCATCGCCAGCATGGAGCCCACGCTGGGCGGCATCAACCTCGAAGACATCAAAGCGCCCGAGTGCTTCTACATTGAGCAAAAGCTGCGCGAGCGCATGAACATTCCGGTGTTCCACGACGACCAGCACGGCACCGCCATCATCTCCAGCGCTGCGCTGCTCAACGGCCTGGAGTTGGTGGGCAAGGACATTGGCGCGGTCAAGGTCGCGGTCTCGGGCGCTGGTGCGGCGGCCATCGCCTGCCTGGACGTGATGGTGTGGCTGGGTGTGAACCCAGCCAACATCTTGGTGTGCGACTCCAAGGGTGTGATCCACAGCGAGCGCGACGACGCCAAAGCCGGCAAGCTCGACGTGTCCAAACAGCGCTACTGCGCCAACACCGGCGCGCGCACCCTGGCCGATGCGGTCGATGGTGCCGACGTGTTCCTTGGCTGCTCCGCCCCGGGTGTGATGACGGCCGACATGGTCAAGACCATGGCGCAGCAACCCATCATCTTGGCGCTGGCCAACCCGGAGCCAGAAATCCGGCCCGAACTCGCCAAAGCCGTGCGCCCCGACTGCATCATCGCCACCGGCCGCTCGGACTACCCCAACCAGGTCAACAACGTCCTGTGTTTCCCCTACATTTTCCGTGGCGCGCTCGACTGTGGCGCCACCAAAATCACCGAGGCGATGAAGCTCGCCTGCGTGCGTCAGATCGCCGATCTGGCCAAGGCCGACATCAGCGAAGAAGTGGCCAGCGCCTACGCGGGCCAGGAGCTGGTGTTTGGTGCGGACTACCTGATCCCCAAGCCGTGTGACGCGCGCCTGATTATGAAGATCGCGCCGGCGGTGGCCCAGGCGGCGGCCGACTCGGGTGTGGCCACCCGGCCCATCACCGACATGGACGCCTACCGCCAACAGCTGCAGAGCTTTGTGACGCAAACCGGGCTGCTGATGCGCCCCATTTTCAACGCCGCCAAGACGCTGCCTGCCGACAAAAAACGCGTGGCCTACGCCGATGGCGAAGACGAGCGCGCGCTGCGCGCCGCCCAGATGGCGATCGACGAACAGATCGCGGCACCCATCCTGATCGGCCGCCCAGCAGTGATCGCCGCGCGCATCGAAAAAGCCGGCCTGCGCATGCGCTTGGGTGTGGATGTGCAGAACGTCAACCCCGAAGACGATCCGCGCTACCGCCAGTATTGGGAGCACTACCACCAGCTCTTGAAGCGCAACGGCGCCTCGCCTGCCGTGGCCAAGGCCGCCGTGCGCCGCTCCAACACCATCATCGGCTCGCTCATGGTGTCGCTGGGCGACGCCGACGCGCTGATCTGCGGTCTGGCTGGTAGCTACATGACGCACCTAGAGCGCATTGACAGCATCTTGGGCAAACGCGCTGGCGTGGGCAACTACGCGGCGGTGAATGCGCTCATGACCGATCGCGGCCCGCTGTTCATCACCGACACCTATGTCAACGAAGACCCCAGCGCCGAGCAGCTGGCAGAGATCGCTCATCTGGCCGCGCAAGAGGTGCAGCGCTTTGGCATCGTGCCCAAGGTGGCTTTCCTGTCGCACTCGACTTACGGCTCGTCCAAGCGCGCCTCAGCCCGCAAAATGCGCCTGGCCCGCGACCTGTTCGTGGCGCAACACCCCGACATTGAGTGCGATGGCGAGCTGCACGGCGACGCGGCGCTGGACCCGGACATCCGCAATGTCTACATGGAAGACAGCACCCTCACCGGCACAGCCAATCTGCTGGTCTGCCCCAACCTGGACGCGGCCAACATCCTCTACAACGTGCTCAAGACCACCACCAGCGGCGGCGTGACGGTGGGCCCGATCCTGATGGGCACGGCGCGCACCGCCCACATCCTGACCCCGGCGGCCACCGTGCGCCGGGTGCTCAATATGACGGCGGTGGCGGTGACCACTCCAGCAGCGCGCGGCTGATCGCCCGCCACACCCATGGCCGTTGCAGCGGCCCATCCAGCCCCCGCGCAACGGGGGCTT
>CAMBOY010000309.1 GCA_945869245.1 Hydrogenophaga intermedia | reverse complement strand
GAAAACCGGGCCCGGTTTTTGTCGCTCTTCAGGTATTTGTCAAACACCATGGCGATGGCACGCACCAGATACCAACCCGCCGGTGTCACCTTGAGCCCGTGGCTGTGCACTTCGACCAAGCCTTGCTCGGCCAAGTCCTTCAGCAGTTCGAGTTCGCGCGCGAAATAGCTCTTGAACTGGATCAAATGCCCCAATTCAATCGATTCGTAGATCAACTCACCCTGACACATGATCGCCATGATGACCGAGCGGCGCAATAGGTCGTCGCGGCTGAGCGTCAGGCCGCGCACAATGGGCAATTGCCCTTGGTCGATGGCGTCGTAGTACTCGTCGAGTGTTTTGGCGTTTTGGCTGTAGGTCGCGCCAATACGGCCAATCGACGACACCCCCAAAGCGATCAAATCGCAATCGGGCTGGGTGCTGTAGCCCTGGAAATTGCGGTGCAACCGCCCCTGGCGCTTGGCCACGGCCAGCGCGTCGTCGGGCAAGGCAAAATGGTCCATGCCCACGTAGACATAACCGGCTTCCTGCAGCGTCTGCAAGGACAGCGACAACATGTCGAGCTTGTTGGCCCCCGAGGGCAGATCAATCGCGTGGATGCGCCGTTGCGGCTTGAAACGCTCGGGCAGGTGCGCATAGGCGTAGAGCGCAATGCGATCCGGCCGCAGCTCTCCCACCGTGGCCAAGGTTTGGGCAAACGAGGTGGGTGTTTGCAGCGGCAAGCCGTAAATCAGGTCGATATTGACCGATTCAAAACCGATATCGCGCGCCACCTGCACCAGCTGGAACACTTGTTCGGCGGGTTGCACCCGGTGCACCGCTTTTTGTACTGCGGCATCAAAATCCTGCACACCAAAACTCAGCCGGTTAAAGCCCAGCCGCGATAGGGTTTGCAGGCGCTGTTCGGTGACGGTACGCGGGTCGATCTCAATCGAGTATTCACCGCCGGGCACCAAGACAAAATGGCGGTGCACCGCCGCCATCAACTGCGCAATTTCCTCATCGGACAAAAACGTTGGGGTGCCACCACCCAAGTGCAGTTGCGACACTTTGCGCCCGCTGCCAAAGTGCGCCACCTGCAATTCCATCTCGCGCTCTACATAGCGCAAATACTCGGCTGCCTTGTTGTGGTGCTTGGTGATGACTTTGTTGCACGCGCAGTAGTAACACACCGATTCACAAAACGGCACATGCACATACAGCGACAGGGGCGAAGCCTGCGCCGATTCGCGGCGCTGCTCCAGCGCTTGGATGTACTCGGGCGCACGAAAAGCCTCGACAAAACGGTCGGCTGTGGGGTACGAGGTGTAGCGTGGCCCCGGTACATCGAAGCGTTTGAGCAAATCTGGGTCTATCGCAGTGGTCACTGGGCGCTCCATGTGGATACCTGCCACTGTGCCCCAACACAAGCGGGGACGACTTGACATGCATCAAAGCGCAGCCGCTAAAGCCTGGATTAACCCTGCCTGTCGTATGCCGATGCAGCGTCGCCGACTCGACACAGGAGGAAGCCCTGCTGTATGCTCAAGTGCTTATGGATATCCCAGCTATCAAAGTCGCTTGCTCGAATTGCAACTTGCGCGAACTGTGTTTGCCCATGGGGCTCAACAGCGACGAAATTGTCAAACTCGACCGACTGGTCTCGACCAGGCGCCGCATCAAACGAGGCAGCGCCTTGTTCAGCGTGGGCGACCCCTTCACGTCCTTGTATGCGGTGCGCTCAGGCTTTTTCAAAACCTGTGTGACCACACCCGACGGCCGCGACCAGGTGACTGGCTTTCAAATGACGGGAGAAATCATCGGTCTCGATGGCATCGTCAACGAGCGCCACGCCTGTGACGCGGTGGCACTGGAAGACGCCGAGGTGTGTGTGATGCCGTTTGATCAAGTGGAAGCCTTGTCGCGCGAATTCACCACCCTGCAAAGCCATGTGCACAAGATCATGAGCCGCGAGATCGTGCGCGACCACAGCGTCATGCTGCTGCTGGGCAGCATGCGGGCCGAGGAGCGGCTCGCTGCGTTTTTGCTCAATTTGGTGCAACGCCTGCACGCGCGCGGGTTTTCGCAGTCGGAATTGGTGCTGCGCATGACGCGCGAAGAAATCGGCAGCTACCTGGGTATGAAGCTCGAAACCGTGAGCCGCACGTTCTCGAAATTCGTCGATGAAGGCACCATCGAGGTCAAGCAGCGCTACGTGCGCATCCTCGACACCGAGGCGCTCAAACGCATTGTCACGCCGTGCGAAGGCGATTGATCAGCCAGCGCCCGTGTCGTCGGTGCGGTGCGTGTCGCGGCCCGCGCCGCTGAGCAAGACGGTTAAAAAGGTGGCGGCACTCACCACCGCCCAAAACACAAAAAACGCCGCGGTGTAGACCGCAGGCCGCGACCAATCGAGCGCTGCGCCGTGCCAATGCAGGTCGGCTGGATCGATCAGGGCAAACACCAGCATTTCCAGCACACCGGCCATCAAAAACGCAGGCCACAGAATGGTCATCCAGCGTTGTGCTGGGGTCATGCCAGCGCTCCTGCTGTGGCAAGGGACCAGATCACTTCGGCACCACCGGCGAGGCGGCGTGGTTGCGCCCTTGGTTGGCCGGCAGCGCGGCCAACAGGGCCTTGGCGCGCTCATCGCCTTGCAGCGCCTGAGCAGCCAGTCGCTCGCGCTCGTACATGTCTTTGTCGAGCACCGGGTCCTGCCCAATCGCGGACACCACCACCATGACGCTGGTGGCGATCACACCCACCAGCAGCAAACCCGGCACCAGCACCGCTTGCGGTACTTTCCAGATCGGTGTTCTCTCCATGGCGGATGGTGCAGTGTTGTCGGAACTCATGGGGTGTACTCCTAATGGAACTGGCTCAGCGCGGCACCAGAAACGCCGCTTTTTCACTGACGTGCGATGCGTCTTCGCCGCTGGAGCGGACCTCAAACACAATGGTATGCGAACCGCTGGCGGCCGCGCCCGGGGGAATCTGCACGCGCACCGCAGTCGAGCGCACCTCAGTGGGCAAGACCTCGACCTCGGCAGGCGAGGCCAGTTCGATACCGGGCAAGCCCGAGACGCTGATCGTATAGCGCTGCGTCGACTCGGTGGCGTTCATGATTTGCAAGCGGAACACGTTTTCAATCCGACCCTGCTCCACCATGCGCGCCAGCGCTCCGCGGTCGCGAATCACATCCACCTTAAATGGCGTGCGCAAGGCCAAGCTGGTAAACACCGCCACCGTGATGCCCAACAAGATCGCGCTGTAGACCAACACGCGCGGGCGCAGGGCACGGCGCAGCATCTGTGCGCTGCTCCAGCCTTGCTGCATGCCGTTTTGGGTCGAGTACTTCACCAAGCCACGCGGATAACCAACCTTGTCCATCACCTCATCGCACACATCGGCGCAGGCGCCACAGCCGATGCACTCGTACTGAA
>CAMBOY010000308.1 GCA_945869245.1 Hydrogenophaga intermedia | reverse complement strand
AGGCCAGCGCCACATTGGTCAGCGGCCCCACAGCCACCAGCCACAGGCCGTCCACACGGCGCGAGGCGTCCAGGATGGCCTGGGCCGCGTGGAGCGCTTGCACGCCGCGCACCGGTGCGGGCAAGGTGACGCCGAACAAACCACTTTCGCCGTGGATCTCGGGCGCGTGGCGTGCTGGGGCCACCAGCGGGCGGTCGGCGCCGGCGTGCACGGGCACGGCGATGCCAAAGGCCTCGCACAGCGCGAGCGCATTGAGGGTGGTGCGGGCCAAGGTGGCGTTGCCCGCCACGGTGCTGATGCCCACCAAATGGCACAGCTGGCTGGCCGCGATCAGGGCAATGGCGTCGTCGTGGCCGGGATCACAATCCAGCCACACAGGCAAACGGGACATGGGATTTCCTTGGAAAAACTCAGCGCCGGGCCAAGCAGGCCTCTGTCTCGGCGCGTGTTGGAGCGGTCTGGGCGCCCACGCGGGTGACGCTGAGCGCGGCGGCGGCGTTGGCCGCGCAGGCGGCGGCGCGCCACGCGTCGCTACCCCAAGGCCGAAGCGTTTGGGCCAGGCGTGCTGCGAGCACGCCGGCCAGGCAGTCGCCCGCGCCCACGGTGTCGACCACGGCCACCGTGTGGCCACCCAGACGCAGTTCGGTGTCGGGCAACACCACGCGCAGACCATCACCGCCCAGGCTGATCACCAGGGCCTGCAGGCCACCGGGACGCACCGCGTCGGTGAGCGGATACCCGAGACCTTCACCGAGCCACGCGGCTTCGTGCTGGTTGACGATCAACACATCGGTGTGGGCCAGCAGATCGTCGCGCCAGGCGTTGAGCGGGCTGGGGTTGAGCAGGGTCACACCGCCGGCCGCGCGCACGCGAGCGAAAGCGTCCAGCACCGCGTCCACCGGCACTTCCAGCTGCGCCAGCATCACCGGCGGCGCGCCGCGCTGGGCCAGGCAGCGCTGCACATAAGCGAGGTCGGTGGCGGCATTGGCGCCGGGCACCACCGTGATCTGGTTGTGACCGTCGTCGGCCACCACAATCAGCGCCACACCACTGGGGCCAGCGGCTTGCCCAAGCGCGCTCGTATCCACGGCTTCGGCCAACAGCTGGGCCCGCAAAGTGGCGCCAAACGCGTCGTCGCCCACATGGCCCCACAAGACCACATGGACGCCGTCGCGCGCGGCAGCCAAAGCTTGGTTGGCGCCTTTGCCACCGGGCAGTGTCAGCAGGGTGCGACCGGCCACGGTTTCGCCCGCGGCGGGCAAGCGCTCGGCCTGGGCCACCAGGTCCATGTTCAGGCTGCCCAGCACCACCAGGGCGGGCGCGGAGCGGGCGCTCATGGGTAGAAGATGAAGGTGTTGTAGCCAGCCATGGTCTGGTCGGCGCCCAGCGTGACCTGTAGCGGCACCGACAGGCTGAGCTGGCCGTTGCCGGGCACCGTGGCCTCGGCCACCAACTCGGCAGGGGTGAGTACACGCCGCACGATCACCTGTTCGCGGCTGTTGGTGAGACTGAGTTCCAACGCAGGTACGGCCACCGGCTGGTGCGCTTGGTTGCGCAGCACCAGATCGAGCTGGTAGTCGTTGCCTTTTTTGCGCAGCAAGGTGGCGCTGTCGATGCGCAGGGCGTCGATCTGACGCCAGGGACGCAGTTCACAGCCGAGCCAGGCACACACGCGGGCCAAATGGGGCTGCAAGCTGGGGTCGGTGGCGGCCAGGCGGTCGCGCTGGTGCAGCGCCCACTGACCCAGCAGCAAGACCACCAGCGCCACGCTCAGCACACCCAAGGCGGCCCGCGTGGCCGGTCGGTGCCAAAAGGCGCGGCGGCGCGCCTGGCGCACAAACTCGGGTTCGGCCGCCGACGCAGAGGGCGCCGCCATGGCCTGCGGCAGTGGTGCCACATCGGTGTCGGGCAACAGCCCCAAACCGCTGGGCTCTTCGGGCGTGGGTTGGCGGCGCTTGATGCGTTGCGGGTCGGCCGCCGCATCGCCCCAGCGGCTGTCGTCGCCAATCACGGTATCGATGCGCGACGGCTCAAAGCCGGTTTCGTCGGTGCTGTCGCCTTCCGTTTCTTGGCGGCGCAGCGACAGCGTGGCGTCGAAGATATCGGCGCAGTGTCCGCAGCGCACCCAGCCGTCGGCGAGTTTGAGCTGTTCCTCCGAGACCCGAAACCGGGTCTTGCAGCTCGGGCAACGTGTGGTGGTGATCATGCGCACATTATCCCGGAGCGGCTGCGGCCGATGCCACCCACCGCCACCGTTCAGGCCTTGCGGCCAGTCATCAGAATCCAGCCCTCTTGCTCGTCGCTGACCTGCAGCGCCAACCACGGCTCATAGGCCTGAGTGAGTTCTTGCGCCTGGCGCGCCAAAATACCAGCCAGCACCAGATGCCCACCGGTGCGCACATGGGCGCACAGCAAAGGCGCCAACACCTGCAAAGGCGTGGCCAGGATGTTGGCCAGCACCAGGTCGTAGCTGCCCTGGGCCAGATCGGGCAAGCCCGCGCGCAGCGCGCTGTGGTTGGCGGTGGCGTTGAGCCGCGTGGACTCGACCGCCGCCGGATCGATGTCGACCGCGTCCACCTCGGTGGCGCCAAACTTGGACGCACCAATCGCCAAAATGCCCGAGCCACAGCCGTAGTCCAGCACCCGCTGGCCAGCCGGCGCGTGCCCGGCGATCCAGCGCAGGCACATGCGGGTGGTGGGGTGGGTGCCGGTGCCAAAGGCCAAGCCCGGGTCGAGCCGAATCACCTGGGTGGCTGCAGCCGGCGGCTCGTGCCAGCTCGGCACAATCCAAAAGCTGGGGGTGATCTCCACCGGGTCGAACTGCGACTGGGTCAGACGCACCCAATCCAAATCGGCCACCGCCTGCACACCCAGTACCTGTGCGCCGGCAAAGAAGTCTTGCGGTGGCAGCAGGGCAGCGGCCTCGCGCGCGGCGGCTTCGTTGGCAAACAGCGCCACCACCCGCGAGCGCTGCCAGCCGCTTTTGGGTGGCGGCATGCCCGGCTCGCCAAACAGCGCCTGCTCGGCGTCGGTCATGGCGTCGGCGTCTTCGACCGACACACTCAGCGCGTCCAGCGCATCAAGCGCCTCGCTCAGGTGGTCGATGGCTTCTTCGGGCGCCAGCAGCACCAGTTCAAACAGGGACATTCAGCGCTCGCGTCTGGACAGCCACTCTTCCAGATAGTGGATGTTGGTGCCACCGGCCACAAAGCTGGCGTCGACCATGATTTCGCGGTGCAGCGGAATATTGGTCGAAATGCCTTCCACAGCGGTCTCCGCCAGTGCGGTGCGCATGCGCGCCAGCGCCTGCTCACGGGTGTCGCCGTGGACAATGATCTTGCCGATCATGGAGTCGTAGTTCGGTGGCACAAAGTAGTTGGTGTAGACGTGCGAGTCGACCCGCACCCCCGGGCCACCGGGCGCGTGCCAGGTGGTGATGCGCCCAGGAGACGGCGTGA
>CAMBOY010000307.1 GCA_945869245.1 Hydrogenophaga intermedia | reverse complement strand
GCTGTTCACCCACCGAGGCCTGTCGGGCCCGGCGGTGCTGCAGATCTCGAGCTATTGGCACCAAGGCCAGCCCCTGCGCCTGAACCTGGTCCCCGAGGTGGACCTGGCCGACACCCTGGCAGAGGCCAAAAAGCGCTCACGCAAACTGCTGGCCAACGAGCTGGCCGCCTGCATGCCCAGCCGCCTGGCCGACGCCTGGGCCGCCCAAAGCCCCGACTGGCAGCGCCCGGTCATGGAATGCAGCGACAAAGCCCTGACCCGCCTGGCCGAACGCCTGAGCCGCTGGGAACTCACCCCCACCGGCACCGAAGGCTACAAAAAAGCCGAAGTCACCCTGGGCGGCGTCGACACCCGCGACCTGTCGCAACAGACCATGGAATCCAAACAGCCGGGCCTGTATTTCATTGGCGAAGTGGTGGACGTGACCGGCTGGCTGGGCGGCTACAACTTCCAGTGGGCCTGGGCGAGCGGATATGCCTGTGGGATGGCGTTGGGGGTGCGGGCGGGCAAGGCCTGAGGACATTAAATGGCTTGCGCGTGCAGCCGCACGCCAAGCGCCTTGGTCACCTTGAGCACGGTCGCCAAGCTCGGGTTGCCGTTTTCGCTCAAGGCCTTGTACAGGCTTTCGCGGCTGAGGCCGCTGTCGCGGGCCACCTGCGTCATGCCTTTGGCACGGGCGATGTCGCCCAGTGCTCGGGCAATGCTAGCCGCATCGTCAGGCGCGTCGGTAAGCCAAGCATCGAGATAAGCGGCCATCTCTTCGGGCGTGCGCAGCTGCTCAGCCACGTCATAGGCGATGGTTTTTGTGTGGGGTGCGGCGGTTCGGGTCATGGTCTGGCTCCTACAGGTGGCGCACTAGCACCAGCGCCAGCCCAATGCCCGTGTTGCAATGATCCAGTCCCGATAGATTTCGGTGATCTGTACGCGCATGGGTCAAATGTATCCCATGAACTACAAATCATCAACTGTTGGGTGGCACATTCACCCACCCAACACCCGCACCACATCCCCCTTCACCACCTTCCCCAACGCGCTCTTGGGCAGCGCGTCCAGCAGCAGCACGCGCCGGGGCAGTTTGAATTTGGCGATGCGCCCGCTCAGGTGGGCCAGCACGCTGGCTTCGGTCAGGGTAGCGCCGGGGGTGGGCACCAGTGCCGCCACGGGCACTTCGCCCCAGCGCTCGTCGGGCAGGCCGACCACGGCGCATTCCTGCACGCCGGGCAGGTCGGCCAGCAGGTTTTCGATTTCGGCGGGGTAGATGTTTTCACCGCCCGAGATGATCATGTCTTTGGCGCGGCCCACCACGGTGATGCAGCCGTCGGCGCCGCACACGCCCAGGTCGCCGGTGTGGAACCTGCCACCGTGCAGCCCCAAACCGGCGGCGCCAGCATCCGCATTGGCGCCGGGCCAGTAGCCGCGCATCACATTGGGCGCCTGCACGCAGATTTCACCGGTGTGGCCGGTGGGCACGGGCTGGCCTTGGGCGTCGATCAGCTTCACTCGGGCTTCGGGCGCGGGCCAGCCGGCGGCGCCTTCGCGGGCGATGGCGTCGCGCAGGCCCAGCACGATGGACACCGGCCCGGTTTCGGTGCTGCCGTAGACTTGGCCCACCGGCACGCCGCGGCGGTGAAAGGCCTGCAGGTACGACAGCGGCACGGTGGACGAACCGGTGAACACACCGCGCAGGCAAGCCAGGTCGGCATTGGCCCAGGCCGGGTGCTCAAACACCGCGCGCAGGGTGGCGGGCACCAGCAGCGACAGCGTGGGCCGCAGGGCTTGCACATCGGCCAGCCAGGCTGCGGGGTCAAAACGCGGGTGCAGCACCACCGGCACACCGGCCAGCAGGGCCGGCAGGGTTTGGATGCACAGGCCGCCCACATGAAACAGCGGCAGCACGCTAAGCACCTTGTCGCCGGGCCCAAAGCCGTGCGCCCAAGCGCTGGCTCGGGCGTTGGCCAGCACGCCAGCCTGGGTGTGCACCGCGCCTTTGGGCAGGCCGGTGGTGCCCGATGTGTAGACCAGCAGCAGCGGCGCTTCGCCGTCCACGGCGGGCAGCGGCGCCAGCGGGGGTGACTCGGTGGCAATCAGCGAATCCACCCAGCAGCGCTGACGCGCGCCCGGCATGAGCGCTTGGGCTGCGTCGGCGTGGGTTTGGTCATGCACCAGCAGGTGGGGGGTGGCATCCATCAGCACGCGCTGCAGTTCGGGCACGGCCAGGCGCACGTTCAGCGGCAGCAGCGTGGCGCCCAGGCGAGCGCAGGCAACCAGCGCCACCAACATCAACTCGTGGTTCAGGCCCAGCCAGGCCAGGCGGTCGCCGCGCTGCAGGCCGTGGCGCTGCAGGTGGCCGGTGACGCGGTCCACCCGGCGCCAGAGTTTGGAAAAGTCGTATTGCAGGTCTTTGGCTGGGTCACGAAAGTGGATGGCGGGCTGGTGTTCGCGCTCCAGCGCCAGGCGAGCAAAGGCCTGGGCCAGCGGGCTGGACTCATTGGCCAGCGTGGGCTGGCGGTGGGGCTTGTGTTTGTCGATGTGGGGGTGCATCAGGCGCCCGCCTCGTCGCGTTCGCCGGGCTCGTACAGGGCTTCGCGGCCAATGCGGTCCATGCAGAGTTCGGCCGTCCACGGCAGCATCAACGAGCCGCAGCGCGCGTCGCGGTACAGGCGCTCCAGCGGCAGGCTTTTGAGCATGGACTGGCCGCCGCAGGTGCGGATGGCCAGGCGCGCAAGGTCTTGCGCGTTTTCCATGATGGTGTATTGCGCGGCGTAGGCGCGCAGGCGCGCCGATTTGGGCGGGTCCACCCGCGCGTCTTGGATGGCGCGCAAGAACAAATTGCGTGTCTGCTCGAGCTTGATGAACATCTCGGCCACGGCTATTTGTTTGGTGGCGAACTGCCGGCGCTTGACCGACCCGGTGCCCGGCACTTCGCCGCGCAGATAGGCCACGGTGAAGTCGTAGGCCGCCTGCGCAATGCCCATGTAGGTGGGCGAGAGCGTCATGAACATATGGGGCCAGCGGCTGGCGGCCTGAAAGTACACGCCCTGTGGCATCAGCGCCGCGTCGTCGGGCACAAACACGTCCTTGAACAGCAGGGTGCGCGACACGGTGGCGCGCATGCCCAATGGGTCCCAGTCGCCCTCGACGGTGACACCGGGCGCGTTGCGCGGCACGGCCAGGTAGAGGGTGTCGCGGCGCGAGAGGTCTTCACCGGCTTTTTTCTCGGTACACAGCACGCCGAAATAGTCGGCTGCATCCGACAACGAGGCGAAGATTTTTTTGCCGTTGACTTGCCAGCCACCGTCCACCTTGGTGGCGGTGGTGCCAAATGCGGTGGCGCCGGCAGCGGCGGCCCCGCCCTCAGAAAACGGCTGGGCGTAGATGGCACCTTCTTGCACCACGCGCTTGAAATGCACCTGCTGGCGTTGGTGGTGCAAGGCGCGTTGCTCGGGCGTCATGTCCAGGTCTTCAG
>CAMBOY010000306.1 GCA_945869245.1 Hydrogenophaga intermedia | reverse complement strand
GTACGTGCCGGTGCTCAGCAGGTCGTAGGGTGGGGCCAGTTCGATGCCCTGTGGCCCCACGCTGAAAGAGATGTTCTTGAGGTGGTTGTCGTCATTGGCCACCAAGACATTGAACACCAGCCAGCGATACAACTGCAGCCGCGCCCGGGCCTTGTTGCGGCATTGCCCGATGCACTCGGCCAGGGTGGCCAGGCTCGCAGCGCTGTTCTTGAAACCACGCGCTTTGTTGAGCAACTGGCAGGCGTCGATGATGTGGCGCCGCTGCGTGCGGCCTGCCTCGTCGGTGTAGCGGTCAAAGCGCTCCACGATGTACACCGGTTCGGGCACATAACGGCGCCACACCGGCGGCGGCTGGAGGCCCAGCATGTCTGCCAAGCGCATGGTGGTGTATTCGTTGATGACCGAGGCCGGGTAGTCAGCGCTGGTGTGGTCTGGCTTGAGGATGTGGGTCGAGGGCTGCGCCCCGACCGGCTCAAACAATTGCCCGTCCCGGAGCACCACGGGCAGCTTGTTCTGCGCCCCCGCGACGGACATGCGCTTGGGCGCCCCTTGGCTCAGAGACGCCCGAGGCAATTCACGGATGCGCCGACTCAGCGCCTCGTCGCTTAAGGGCTGCAAACCACCCGCGTCTGGGGCCGCTTGCTCGGGGGGTAGCAACACCAAGGAACCCGCAGACTCCGCCCCCAAGTACGCCAAGAGGGCAAAGGCGTCATCGCCACGCAGGCCCGCTTCCTTGCTGACCGTGTCACGCAATGTCTCTTCTGGCAACAGGTTGTCAAAGTACCACTGCACCGGACGGTGGCTGCCCCCGTCGGTATGCAGCAGTTGGGTGCGCGGCAAGCCCGGCGCCAAATCAAAACCAGCTGCATCGCTGGCCCATGCCTGCTCGTAGGCGAATGACCAGAGGTCGCTGCCCTCTGACAGCACCCCCACCCGCGACGCGTTCAGGAAGACATGCAAGGTCCGCATCGATCAGGCCCCTTGCTTGTCTTGCAACTTCTTCCACGCGCCCTCTGCTTCGGGTGGAATATCGACGGTCAGACTCAGCCCCATTTCTTCCAGCAAGCGCAGCGCCAGACCCAGTTGCACGGTCGGCTTGCCGCGCTCCACATCGGAAACAAATTGCTTGCTGACGCCCGCAATCCCCGCCAAGTCGTCCAGACGAACCTGGCTGCCCTTGCGCGTGGCACGCAGCGCAAGGCCCAGATCGGCCACCGTGTGCACAGTGATTTTCATAAAAATTCCTATGGATGCAGGAATTTAACCTGAAACCCAAGTCAGTCGCAAGAAAATCCTGCAAATGTAGGAATTATTAGAAATGGGCGTGCCGACGCCATAAAAATCCTGTTCTTGCAGGATTTTCTATACATCCGCCTCTGCAACCCAAGGCATGGACGCCATGCCCTGAACGCCCACTGCGCCGCCAACGAGGCGGCTGGCGCGGGATGCCAGCGCTCAAGCCCGGGTATTGACCCGGGTGCCCACGTCACCCGACGTGGCCAGCGGCATATCCCCGGTCACGCCGGCCAGCAGCGAAGCCACGGCGGCTTGTTGGGTGTCCATGGCTTCTTTGAGCACACGCACTTGCACCTCTTGCTGCACGTCGGCCTGCCGCAGCTGCAGCACCCGGTCCACCATCGCGCTGGGGGAAACGTCCATGATTCGCTCCTTTTAACGGCTCATCGGGTGTATCGGCAGCAGCGCGCCACACTTGAGGCCCGGGCGCTCTATCCCATCAGTGCGCCTGTTCCCAGTTCGGCCCTACGCCCACTTCGGCCAACAGCGGCACCGCCAGTTCGGCCACACCGGCCATCAGGCGGGGGATCTCGGCGCGCAGCCAGTCCACCTCGGCCTCGGGCACTTCAAACACCAGTTCGTCGTGCACCTGCATGATCATGCGGGTGGCCTTGCCTTGGGCATCCAAGGCTTTTTGCACCGCCACCATGGCCAGCTTGATCAGGTCGGCCGCTGTGCCTTGCATGGGCGCGTTGATGGCCTGGCGTTCCAGCGCGGCGAGCTTGGCGCCCTTGACGTTTTGAATGTCGGGCAACACCAGTTGGCGGCCAAACACGGTCTGCACATAACCCTGGCGCTTGGCCAGCTCGCGGGTGTCGTCCATGTATTGCTTGACGCCGGCAAAACGCGCGAAGTAGCGGTCGATATAGGTTTTGGCGGCGGCGTTCTCGATGCCGAGCGATTTGGCCAGGCCAAAGGTGCCCATACCGTAAATCAGGCCGAAGTTGATGGTTTTGGCGTAGCGGCGCTGTTCGCTGCTGACCTCGGCAGGCGTGATGCCAAACACTTCGGCGGCGGTGGCGCGGTGCACGTCCAGCCCGTCGTGAAAGGCTTTGAGCAGAGCCGGGTCGCCGCTCAGGTGGGCCATGATGCGCAGCTCGATCTGGCTGTAATCGGCACTGGCGATGACGTGGCCGGGCGCGGCCACAAAGGCCTCGCGCACCTTGCGGCCCTCGGCGGTGCGGATGGGGATGTTCTGCAAGTTGGGGTCGTTGCTGGACAGGCGCCCGGTCACCGCCACCGCCTGCGCGTAGTGGGTGTGTACACGGCCGGTGCGCGGCAGCGCCAGCTGGGCCAGCTTGTCGGTGTAGGTGCCTTTGAGTTTGGAGAGCGAGCGGTGCTCCAGCAGCTTGGCCGGCAGGGGGTAGTCTTCGGCCAGTTTTTCCAGCACCTCTTCGTCGGTGCTGCGCGCGCCGGTGGCGGTTTTTTTGATGACCGGCATGCCCAGCTTGTCAAAAAAGATCTCGCCCAGTTGCTTGGGGCTGGCCAGGTTGAAGGGCTGGCCAGCGATGGCGTAGGCGTCCTGCTCCAGCTGCAGAATGCGCTGGCCCAGCTCGTGGCTCTGAGCGGCCCGGGTGGGCGCGTCGATCAGCACGCCGTTGCGTTCAATGCGGTAGAGCGTCTCGCTGCTGTCGATTTCGAGTTGGTAAATGAAGGTCAGTTGGGCATCGGATTCGATCTGCGGCCACAGCACCTGGTGCACACACAGGGTTTGCTCGCTGTCTTCGCACGAGTACTCGGCGGCCTTGTCGACCGCCACTTGGGCAAACGGGATCTGGTGCGCGCCTTTGCCACACAGCTCTTCATACGTGATGCCGCTGCGGCCCAGGTGGCGCTCGGCCAAGCTGAAGAGGCCGTGTGGCTTGTGCACTTCCAGCACATAGCTTTGCAGCATGGTGTCGTGCGCATAGCCCTGCACCTCGATGCCGTGGTTGGCGAACACGTGGCGGTCGTATTTGATGTGTTGCCCCAGCTTGGGCTTGGCCGGGTTTTCCAGCCAGGGTTTGAGTTTGGCCAGCACCTCGCCCAGCGGCAGTTGCTCGGGCGCGTCGGGGCCTTCGTGTTTGAGCGGGATGTAGGCCGCTTCGCCCGGCGCCACGCTGAAGCTGATGCCCACGATCTGCGCCACCATCGCGTCGAGCGAGGTGGTTTCGGTGTCGATGGCGGTCAGGGGGGCAGCGTCGATCTTGGCCAGCCAGCGGTCAACAGCCTCCCAACTGAGGATGGTGTCGCAGGCCAAGTC
>CAMBOY010000305.1 GCA_945869245.1 Hydrogenophaga intermedia | reverse complement strand
AGCGCCAACCAACGCCGGCGCCACATCACCACTTGTTTCATTGCAAACCCTTCATTCAAAACGTGCGCGGCAGTGTACGGTGACGCACGCCGCCATTCCCTGCCCGGTATTCGGCCGCCGCCGCGCGGCTCAGGCCGCGTCCAGTTCGGCCAGCGGCCAGCGCGGCTTCACGTCAAAGCGGTGGCCGCTGGCGCCCGGCGGCACCAGCCCGGCGCGCCAGCGCATGCCGGCGGCCAGCGCAATCATGGCGCCGTTGTCGGTGCACAAATGCAGCTCGGGGTAATGCACCCGCACCCGACGGCGCTCACATTCGGCGTTGAGCTGCTGGCGCAGCAAGGCATTCGCCCCCACGCCACCGGCCACCACCAGGCGTTGCAGCCCAGTGGCTTTGAGCGCAGCGAGCGACTTTTTCACCAGCACCTCCACAATCGCCGCCTGCACGCTGGCGGCCACATCGGCCTTTTGGGCCTCACTCAGCGCAACAGCCAATTGGGCATTGGCCGGGCCTTCGGGCGCGGCGTGGGCGAGGCGCTTCACTTGCGTGAGCACCGCCGTTTTCAGGCCAGCAAAGGAAAAGTCCAGATCGCCGCTGTGCAGCAAGGGGCGCGGGAATTTGTACGCCGCCGCATCGCCCTGCTGCGCCAGCCGCGACAACGCGGGCCCACCCGGGTACGGCAAACCCAGCAGCTTGGCGCTTTTGTCGAACGCCTCACCGGCCGCGTCGTCGATGGTTTCGCCCAGCAGCGCATAGCGCCCCACTCCGTCCACCCGCATCAGCTGGGTGTGGCCACCCGACACCAGCAGCGCCACAAACGGAAATTCGGGCGGGTCGACGCTCAAAAACGGCGAGAGCAAATGGCCTTCCAGGTGGTGCACCGGTATCAGCGGCAGGCCGCGCGCAAAGGCGAGCGCCGCCGCCACGCCCGAGCCCACCAAGAGTGCGCCGGCCAGCCCCGGCCCCCGGGTGTGGGCAATCGCGTCCACATCGTCCAGCGTGCAGCCAGCTTGGGCCAGCACCGCGTCGGTGAGCGGCAGCACCCGGCGAATGTGGTCGCGGCTGGCCAGCTCGGGCACCACACCGCCATAGGCCTGGTGCATCTCGATTTGGCTGTGCAGCGCATGGCCCAGCAGCCGGGGCACACCGTCGCCGCTGGCGTCCACCAAGGCCACACCGGTTTCGTCGCAGGAAGATTCAATGCCGAGGATTCGCATGGGCGGCAGTGTATCGGGGCGGCCGTTTTTGCTTATTTCCCAAATTCATATTGAAACCGGAAAAATCCCCGCATCGCTGATTTATCGCCCTCCAGCCATGCACACCGCCAACTCCTCGCCTTTCGCCCCCGGCTCCGTCACCCTGGTGGGCGCCGGCCCTGGCGACCCAGATTTGCTCACCATCAAGGCCGCCAAAGCCATCGCAGCGGCCACCGTGCTGCTGGTGGACGATTTGGTGAACGACGCGGTGCTGCAGCACGCCCAGCCCAGTGCGCGCGTCGTCTATGTCGGCAAACGCGGCGGTTGCCAAAGCACGCCCCAGGCCTTTATTGAAAAACTCATGATCCAGGCCGCGCGCGACGGCGAGGTGGTGGTGCGCCTCAAGGGCGGCGACCCCTTTATCTTTGGCCGTGGCGGCGAAGAGGTGGAACACCTGCGCGAGCAAGGCATTGCGGTGGACGTGGTCAACGGCATCACCGCCGGCCTGGCCGGCATCACCAGCCTGGGCGCGCCACTCACCCACCGCGACCACGCCCACGGCGTGGTGTTCATCACGGGCCACGCCAAACCGGGCGACAGCGGCACCGACTGGCGCGCCCTGGCCGCCACCGCACGCGACGCCAAACTCACCTTGGTGATCTACATGGGCGTGTCCAGCGCCGACCACATACAAGCCGAGCTGCTCACCGGCCTGGGTGCCCACACACCGGTGGCCATCGTGCAACACGCCACCCTGCCCCAGCAACGCCACGCTGTTACCACCTTGGGACAGCTCAGTGCCACCCTGCGGGCCGAAGGCCTGGGCAGCCCGGCCGTGATGGTGGTGGGCGATGTGGTGGGCGATGTGGTGCGGGGAGTGGCGGCGGTGGGTGCGAGCGATGGGCAGGTGCAACGGGTAGCCTGAAGCCCCACGGAGGCATTAACCCCAGCTGCGCGTCAGCAGCTCGTCCAGCGCGTCGGCGACGGTTTGCCCTTGATCGGCCAAACTGCCCACACAAGGACCCAACTGGTTCTGAGCGACCGACACCATGTCCAGTGGGTGCAGCACCACCGAGACGCCATTGATCATGAATGTGGGATTCATGCGGCTCCCAGCCAGCTTTGCGCCTGCGGGCAATCTGGATGCCAATACCAATGGCACCACAACCCGGCGCCGATAGCCATCAAAGAGCGACGACTGCACCACCACTACCATCGGCACGGTGTCGCGCATCGGCCCTGGGTTCAAGTGAACGTCGTACTGCGGCATACCCAACGCCCGTCAGAGTGTCGAATGCTCATCGGCGAACGACCCCGCCTCATCGTGCAAAGTGTTCCAGGCCGCCACCGCTTGTTGAGCCGCTTGCTGGTACTGTCCGCGCTGCTCACGCTCCAACACAACATAAGCCTGCAGCAGGTCTTCCACCTTGGCCGACAGGTTGCCGCAGTACAGACGCGACTCCTTGACCAAGTCTTCACTCAGCGACAGGTTGACGGGCTTTTTGTTCAAGGCGGGTGCAGTAGGCATCGCTAACTCCTCGCTGAGACAGATTATGCGCATTCTATGCGCATAATCCCAAACCACCCAAGCGCGCACGCCCCCCGCCCGCCTACACTGCGGGCCATGCAAGATTTCGACGCAGTCATCATTGGGGCCGGTGCGGCCGGGTTGTTTTGTGCTGGCGTGGCTGGCCAGCGGGGTGCGCGGGTGCTGGTGCTCGACCACAGCCCCAAGGTCGCGGAAAAAATCCGCATCTCGGGCGGCGGGCGGGCCAACTTCACCAACCGCGACATCGACCTGCGCCAGCCGCACAAACACTTTCTGGGCGACAACCCGCAGTTCTGCCGCTCGGCACTGTCGCGCTACACCCCTGCCCATTTTGTGGAACTGCTGCAGCGCCACGGCGTGCCCTTTCACGAAAAACACAAAGGCCAGCTGTTTTGTGACCGCTCGGCGCAAGACCTGATCGATGTGCTGCTGCGCGAATGCGAGGCCGGAGGCGTGCAACGCTGGCAGCCCTGCGGCGTCAAAGCCGTGCGCACCACCGAGGTGGACGGCACCAGCGGCTACGAGCTGGACACCGACCAGGGCACGGTGCGCACCCGCGCGGTGGTGGTGGCCACAGGCGGCCTGTCCATCCCCGCCATTGGCGCTACCGACTTTGGCCACCGCCTAGCCCAACAGTTTGGCCTGCGCATGGTGACGCCGCGCCCCGGGCTGGTGCCGCTGACATTCGACGGCGAAGCTTGGGCGCCCTACGCCAGCCTGGCCGGCCTGGCCCTGCCGGTGCACATGGCCACCGGTGGCAAAAAAGACGGCGCCACCTTTGCCGAAGACCTGCTGTTCACCCACCG
>CAMBOY010000304.1 GCA_945869245.1 Hydrogenophaga intermedia | reverse complement strand
CACAGGCGCCCGCGGGGTGCTCATTTGAAGGAGATTGGTCATGAACGGACAAGTGCGATTCGACAACACCTGGGGTTCTGTCCCCAGCGCTGAGCGGCGCAACCGGGTGCTGCGCAACACCTATTGGTTGCTGACACTCACCCTACTGCCCACCGTGGCGGGCGCTTGGCTGGGCTTGTCCACCGGCATTACCCGCAACTTGGGTGGTTTCACTGGACTGTTGGTGTTTTTGGGCGGCATGATGGCCTTCCAATTCGCGATCTACCGGCTGCGCAATTCGTCGGCTGGCGTGGCGGTGCTCATGGCCTTCACGTTCTTCATGGGTGTGATGCTGTCGCGCTTGCTGGGCATGGTGTTGGGCATGAGCAATGGCACCACCATTGTCATGAGCGCCTTTGTCAGCACAGCCGGTGTGTTCGCAGTCATGGCAACGCTCGCCTCGGTCATCAAACGCGACCTCAGCGGCATGGGCCGCTGGCTGTTCGCCGGCATGATCGCGGTGCTGCTCGCCGGCGTGGTGGGCATGTTCATGGGCAGCTCGGCTCTGATGCTGGCCGTGACCGTGCTGAGCACCGTGATCTTCAGCCTGTACATGCTGTACGACCTGAAGAACATCATCGACGGCGGCGAGACCAACTACATCATGGCCACCACCGGGCTCTACATCAGCATCTTTGCGGTGTTCCAGAACTTGCTGGCGCTGTTTGGTTTGGCTGGCAACAGCGACTGATCGCGCACCAAGTGGCAAAGAAAAAGCCCGGCCATGCCGGGCTTTTTTGCGTCTGGGGCCAAGCGGATCTTCAGGCGGCCAGCTCAAACACGGCCATGCTCTCCACATGCGCGGTGTGCGGAAACATATTGACCACACCAGCCGCTGTGCAGCGGTAACCGGCTTGGTGCACCAGCAAGCCAGCGTCGCGCGCCAGCGTGGCCGGGTTGCAGCTGACGTACACAATGCGCTGCGGCGGCGTCCAGCCCTGGCGCAGTTCGGGCAACTGGTGCAGATCGGCCAAGGCCTTGGACAGCGCAAGCGCGCCTTCGCGCGGCGGGTCGACCAGCCAGCGCTGGGCCACGCCGTCGGCCACCAGCATCTCGGGTGTCATCTCAAACAGATTGCGCGCCACAAACTGGGTGGGCGCGAGACCCAGCGCCGCGTTGTGGCTCAGGTTCTGGCGTGAGCGCGCCACCAGGGCTTCGCTGCCTTCAATGCCCAGCACCTCGCCGGCCTGGGTGGCAATCGGCAAGGTGAAGTTGCCCAGACCACAAAACCAGTCGATCACCCGCTCGTGGCGCTGCGCGCCCAACAAACGCAGCGCGCGCCCCACCAGCACCCGGTTGATGTGGGGGTTCACCTGGGTGAAGTCGGTCGGTTTGAAGGGCATGTGCACACCAAACTCGGGCAGGCTGTAGGCCAAGGCCGGGCCCCCCTCGTCGAGCAACTTCACCGTGTCCGGCCCTTTGGCCTGCAGCCACCACTGCACGCCGTGCTCGGCGGCAAAGGCGCGCAAACGGGTTTTATCGGCATCGCTCAGGGGCTCCAAATGGCGCAACACCAAGGCGGTGACCTCGTCGCCGCAGGCCAGCTCGATTTGGGGGCAGGTTTCGCGCGCGTCCATGCCAAAGATGAGCGCGCGCAGCGGCACCAACAGGGCGCTCACGTGCGGTGGCAGCACCTTGCAGACCGACATATCGGCCACGTAACGGCTTTTGCGCTCGTGAAAGCCGATCAGCACCTCGCCTTTTTTGTGCACATGCCGCACCGACAGGCGCGCTCGGTAGCGGTAGCCCCAGGTCGGGCCCTCAATCGGGCGCAACAGGGTCTCGGCCTTGACCTTGCCCAGATGCCAGAGATTGTCTTCCAGCACCCGCTGCTTGACCGCGACCTGAGCGCTTTCGTGCAGGTGCTGCATCTTGCAGCCGCCACAGGCACCGGCGTGCAGGCCAAAGTGCGGGCAACCGGGCTTGACGCGCTGCGACGATTCGCGGTGCACCTCGACCAAGGAGGCCGCTTCCCAGTTGTTCTTTTTGCGGTGGACCTGGGCGGTCACCCACTCGGTGGGCAAGGCGCCGTCCACAAACACCACTTTGCCGTCGGCGCGCCGGGCAATGCCCTGGGCGTCCATGTCCAAGGCATCAATCGCCAACCAGCCCTCAGGGCATTGCGACGCACGCTCTGAGGCGGCGGCCAGTTCAAACTGCATTTCACTCATGCCCCGATTGTCTCAGCACTCGGGGGACGAGGTTCAGCGCCCGGGACGAGAAAATGGACTGGTCAGCGAATAGCCGGTGCCGTGCACCGTTTTGAGCGGCAGCGGCTGGCGCGTGACGGCCGCGACTTTTTTGCGCAAGCGCAGCACCAGGGCGTCCAAACTGCGTGCGTCGTAGTTGTCTTCGTGCTTGCCCAGCGCGTGCACAATTTGCTGGCGCGTCAGCACCCGCGATGGCGCGTTGTTCAAAGCGTTCAAGAACTGGTACTCCTGCGGTGTGAGCGACACCACATGGCCCTCGGGCGTGATCACATTCCACTCGACCGAATCGATCTTCCAGTCCGAGCTTTGGCTGACGCGGCGCGCCAGACTCTCGATGACCGCCAACAACTCCTCAAGGCGCACCGGCTTGGTGAGATAGTGGTCGGCACCTCTGCGCAAACCGTCCACCTTGTCGATGCCAGCGTCGCGGGCGGTGAACATCACAACCCCCATCTGGCGGTGGCGTTGGGTGACTTCCGCCACCACATCCAAACCGTCGCCATCGGGCAACATGCGGTCCACCACCAAAATGTCCGACGGGGCGGTGGCTACACTGGCACGCAGTTCGGCACACGAGCCCAGCTCGGTCACTTGGTGTCCGTGGCTGCGCAAAAAAGCGGCGACTTCTTCGCGAAGTTCCGCTTCATCGTCAAGCAATGCTATTTTTGACATATGAAATGATGGAAAATGATTTGATATTTTGAGGCCAATGCCCCACTTGACACAAGTACCATGCGTTTGATCGACCATTTTTACCGTAAAAGGCCACATTTTTTGACCTTTTGTCGGTGCTTTATCGTGCTAGTGTGGTGCAGTGTGCAGAGTCTCGCGCACCCATCAGAACTGATAATTGACAACAGATCACATATTTCTCTGGCGTCGCACGCCACTTTTTTGCGCGACAGCCGTGGTGACAAGGGTCCGGATGCGGTCGCCGCTGTACCGCAGGCGCAGTGGACTCGCCTGACGCAACACTCCCTGTCGATCGGTTTCACGCGCGACGTGGTGTGGGTGCGCTTTGACGCGCTGAACACCACCGCCGGCGGTCCGCGTCTGCTGGTGCTCGACAACGTGCTCTTGACGCGGGTACAGCTGTTCGAGCGCACCGCTGCGCCAGGGTGGCGCGAGCTGCCGTCGGTGGCGATGCACAGTGGTGCGCCCACCTTGCATCCCACCTTCGCCATCGAGCCGGCTGTTGGGGTGCCACACGCCTACCTGCTTCGCATCGAATCCACCCCCTCCTTGTCGACCACCATCGGTGTGTGGCAGCCGCAGTTTTGGCAATCGCGCAACGAGAAGAAAGACTTTTTGAT
>CAMBOY010000303.1 GCA_945869245.1 Hydrogenophaga intermedia | reverse complement strand
TCCGCCGCCGCCGGGCAACTCCGATCTGCCGGGCCTGGAAGTCGCCGGCGTGGTGGTGTCGGGCGACGAGCGCGCCATGGCACAAGCCGGCATCCGTGTCGGCGACCGCGTGTTTGCGCTGGTGGCCGGTGGTGGCTACGCCGAGTACTGTGTGGCGCCTGTGGGCCAATGTCTGCCGGTGCCGCAGGGGTTCTCGGACGTGCAAGCCGCTGCGTTGCCCGAGACCTTCTTTACTGTCTGGAGCAATGTGTTTGACCGCGCACGCCTGCAGCCCGGCGACACCCTGTTGATCCAGGGTGGCAGCAGCGGCATTGGTGTGACCGCTATTGCCTTGGCCAAAGCCTTTGGTGCGACTGTCATTGTCACCGCTGGCAGCGACGACAAATGCCGCGCGTGCTTGGAGTTGGGAGCAGACCACGCCATCAACTACCGTACCCAAGACTTTGCCGCTGTGGCGCGCGAGCTCACGGGCGGGCAGGGTGTCAACGTCATCCTCGACATGGTGGCGGGCGACTATGTGGCGCGTGAGGTGGAGTGCTTGGCCGAAGATGGCCGGCTGGTCATCATCGCGGTGCAAGGCGGCGTGCAGTCGGGATTCAACGCCGGACTGGTGTTGCGTCGGCGCTTGTTGATCACCGGCTCGACGCTGCGGCCTCGGCCGGTGGCGTTCAAGGCGGCGATTGCCCAATCGCTGCGCGAGCGGGTGTGGCCGCTGCTGGAGGCTGGTCGCGTGCGTCCGGTCATCCACTCGGTGTTTGCGGCGGCGCAAGCGGCCCAAGCGCACGAGCTGATGGAAAGCAACCAGCACATCGGCAAGATTGTGCTGACGTGGGCCGCATAAGGAGCGAACGATGGGCAACAAACTGATCGTTGGCAACTGGAAAATGAACGGCACGTTGGCGGACAACGCCACTTTGCTGGCGGGCCTGCTCAATGGCTTGGCAGCCGACCATCCGGCCCGGGTGGCGGTGTGCGCACCGGCGGTGTATCTACAGCAGTTGCAGTCCTTGCTGCAGGGCACGCCAGTCGCCTGGGGCGCGCAAGACGTGTCGTCCCATGAGCGCGGTGCCTACACCGGTGAGGTCTCGGCGGCCATGTTGCGCGACCTGGCCTGCCGTTATGTGATCGTCGGGCATTCCGAGCGCCGCCAGTACCACGGCGAGTCCGATGAGCTGGTGGCGACCAAAGCCCAGCGCGCTTTGGCCTGTGGTGTCACACCCATTGTGTGTGTGGGCGAAACGCTGGCCCAGCGCGAGGCGGGCCAGACGGATATGGTGGTCAAGCGCCAATTGGCTTCGGTGATTCACACCGTGGGTCACTGCACCAGTGAGTTGGTGGTGGCCTACGAACCCGTGTGGGCGATTGGCACCGGACAAACCGCCACGCCCGAGATGGCGCAGGCTGTCCATGCGGTGCTGCGGGCACAGATTGCAGCGGCCACGTCGAACTCGGCGCGGGTGGCGATTTTGTACGGTGGCAGCATGAACGCGGCCAACGCCGCTGCGCTGCTGGCGCAGCCGGATATCGACGGTGGATTGATTGGTGGCGCGTCCTTGAAGGCGCCAGATTTTTTGAGCATTGTGGGCGCCGCAGGCGCCGTTCATTGATTGTTGGAGTACCGAATGAGTATCTTGCTGAGTATTGTGTTGGCCGTCCAAATTCTGTCCGCCTTGGCCATGATCGCCTTGATCTTGATGCAGCATGGCAAGGGCGCTGATGCGGGTGCCGCCTTTGGTGGTGGCGGCTCGAGCTCGGCCAGCTTGTTTGGCGCGTCGGGCAGCGCGAACTTTCTGTCGCGCTCAACCGCTGTCTTGGCCACCGTGTTTCTGGCCTGCACTTTGGGTTTGGCGTATTTCGGCAATCTGCGCCAAGACGCGCCGTCCAGCGGCTCCAGCGTGCTCGAAGGCGCCACCTTGCCAGCGGCCCCCGCCGCGCCGGCCACCGGCACCCAGATTCCGGGGCAGTGAGCCGCTTGGGCGCAAGCTGGGCGTCAGTTGTTTGTCGGGGGGCTTTGACATCGCTCAAATACACCCGGCAAAGGGCAAAAAAGCCAGCTTTTCAGGGTAAACTCTAGGGCTGTCAACAAGCCGGGATCACAGTCCCTCGAGCCCGGTTATTCAGTCAGACTTGCCGACGTGGTGAAATTGGTAGACACGCTATCTTGAGGGGGTAGTGGCGAAAGCTGTGCGAGTTCGAGTCTCGCCGTCGGCACCAATCACAAAGCAGCCAGACACCTGCGGTCTGGTGTGCGGGTGTACGCAAAATGAATCTCGACCAATACCTGCCTGTTCTCTTGTTCATTCTGGTGGGTATTGCGGTCGGCGTCATACCCCAGGTAGTAGGTTACATCCTGGGGCCCAATCGCCCCGATCCCGAGAAAAATTCCCCTTACGAGTGTGGTTTTGAGGCGTTCGAAGACGCTCGCATGAAGTTCGACGTGCGCTACTACCTGGTGGCCCTTCTCTTCATTTTGTTCGACCTCGAAATCGCGTTTCTGATTCCCTGGGCTGTGGCCTTCTCCGACATCGGTATGACTGGGTTCCTTGCTGGCGTGGTGTTTTTGGCCATTCTGGTGGTGGGCTTTGTCTACGAGTGGAAAAAAGGCGCTCTCGACTGGGAGTGAGGCTGTGCCGGGTGTGCCCAGCGCCGCGCTGGGTGATGTGATGGACGGAGTGCAAGCATGATCGAAGGTGTCTTCAAGGAAGGCTTTATCACCACCAGTTATGACTCGGTGGTGAACTGGGCCAAAACCGGTTCGCTGTGGCCCATGACCTTTGGTTTGGCCTGCTGTGCGGTTGAGATGATGCACGCCGCTACCGCGCGCTACGACTTGGCGCGCTTCGGGGCTGAGGTGTTTCGCGCCAGTCCGCGCCAGTCCGACCTGATGATTGTTGCCGGCACGCTGTGCAACAAAATGGCGCCCGCGCTGCGCAAGGTCTACGACCAAATGGCCGAGCCGCGCTATGTGATCAGCATGGGCTCGTGCGCCAACGGCGGTGGTTACTACCACTACAGCTATTCGGTGGTGCGCGGCTGCGACCGGGTGGTGCCGGTGGATGTGTATGTGCCTGGTTGCCCGCCCACCGCTGAGGCGTTGATCTACGGCATCATCCAGCTGCAGCAAAAGATCCGCCGCACCCAAACGATCGCACGGGCCTGAGACAAGGACATGAGCATGAGTCAGATTTCTCAGACGCCCGCGCCAGTGGCCATTGCGCCCGAGGCTTTGCAGCAAACCCTGGTGCAGGTGTTGGGTGAGCGCGCCACCTCGGTGCAGCTCGCGCGCGGCGAAGTCACCGTGACGGTGTCGGTCGATCGTTACCTGGATGTCATGCGGACCCTGCGCGACGCCGATGGCTGCCGTTTTGAGCAGTTGGTCGATTTGTGTGGCGTGGACTACTCGACCTACGGCGACGGCCGTTGGGAAGGTCAGCGCTTCGCGGTGGTGGCCCATTTGCTGTCGGTGAGCCTGAATCAGCGCGTGCGCGTGCGGGTGTTCTGCGCCGACGACGATTTTCCGGTGGTGGCGTCGGTCAACGGCTTGTGGAACTCGGCCAACTGGTACG
>CAMBOY010000302.1 GCA_945869245.1 Hydrogenophaga intermedia | reverse complement strand
CTGGGCGCCTAATTGGTGTAGCCCCGCTTGGCTTGTGTGCCTCAAAAAACCGCGCCCTGGCGCGGTTTTTTTATGACCGAATCCATCCCATCCCCCGTGCTAGACCCGCGACAGGCGCCGTGCATTGGCGACCGCCGTGGCGACCCGCTGCCGCAAGCCGCCCGCCTCACGCCGGGCGGCTTGCGGGCGCTGTTTGCCGCGCCACCGGTGTGGGAGCCTGAGCTGCGCAGTGAGCCGCGTTTCACCGACCGCCAGCCAGCCGCCGCAGCGGTGTTGATGCCCTTGGTCGAACGCGCCGATGGGCTGCATCTGCTGCTGACCGAGCGCACCCATGGGCTGTCGACCCACGCCGGACAGATCGCTCTGCCCGGGGGGCGCGTGGACGCCAGCGACGCCGACGCGGTGGCGGCCGCCCTGCGCGAGGCCGACGAGGAGGTGGGCCTGCCCGCCAGCCATGTGCACACACTGGGCATCTTGCCGGTCTACGTGACCGGCACCGCCTTTGTGGTCACGCCGGTGGTGGCGTTGGTGCGTCCTGGTTTTGTGCTCCGACCCAATCCAGCCGAGGTGGCCGATGTGTTTGAGGTGCCACTGGCGTTTTTGATGGACCCCCAACACCACCGCGTGCACGAGGCGCATTGGCGCGGCGAGCGCCGCCAGTGGTACGCCATGCCCTACCAGGACGGACCGCGCGAACGCTACATCTGGGGCGCCACCGCTGGCATGCTGCGCAACCTCTACCGGCTGTTGGCGGCCTGAGGCGGCTGCGCAAACCGTATGATGGCGGCATGAGTTTTTTCGCCCTCGTTTTGGCGCTGCTGATTGAGCAGGCCCGGCCGTTATCGGCCAGCAATGCGGTCCACGACGCCTTGACCGCCTGGGTGCGCTTGATGGCGCGCTACACCGACAACGGCCAGGCCTGGCATGCCCGGCTGGCTTGGTGCTTGGCGGTGCTGGGCCCGGCCCTGGTCGCGGGTGTGGTGTTTGTGTTGTTGGGCTGGTTCAGTGCCTTGCTGGCCTTTGTCTGGTTGGTGTTGGTGCTCTACCTCACCTTGGGGTTTCGCCAATTCAGCCACCACTTCACCCAGGTGCGCGACGCCCTGCACAACGGGCAGGATGAGGCCGCGCGCGAGGCCTTTGCCCGCTGGTATCCCGGTGATTTACCCAGCGGGCCGTCAGTGGTGTGGCTCAAGCCGTTTCTGGCCTATTCGGTGGTCAGCGCGCACCGGCATGTGTTTGGCGTCATCAGTGCTTTTTTGCTTTTGTGGTGGCTGGGCTTGGGGCCCGCTGGCGCGGTGCTCTACCGCTTGGCCGAGTACGCTTCGCGCCAGTGGGTGCCGGGCCGCGAGCGCGCGGGCGATCCCGGCCCCAGTGAGGCCTTGCAGCGGGTCAGCCAAGAGGGCTGGCGCCTGATCGATTGGTTGCCCGCGCGCGCCACCGCCAGCGCGTTTGCGGTGGTGGGCAATTTTGAGGAGGCGGTGGCGAGTTGGCGTGGTGAGGCCAGCGCCCACGGCCGCGACGGCGACGGTGTGGTGTTGGCCGCTGCCGCTGGCGCACTCAATGTGCGCCTGGCCGACGAGCGCGACTTGCCGCCAGATGGCCCATCGGCCAGCCGGTAGGAGCCGGCCCCGGCGCATTTGGGCAGTACGGTGGGGCTGGTGTGGCGCTCGGTGGTGCTGGCCATGCTGCTGCTGGCGCTGCTGGGTCTGGCGCGCCTGCCGCTGTAGTGGACCGGCTGTGATCCACTGGCGTCACGGGTGGCGGCGCTGGCTCAGCTCTTCGAACAGCCCTTGGTAGAGCCGGTAGCGCTGGGCGCTGATGCGCTGGCCTGTACCAATGCCCTCGACCTGTTCGCGCACACCGCAGCCCGGTTCGTGCAGGTGGGTGCAGTTGTAGAAACGGCAGGTGCCCAGCGCTGCGCGCAGATCGGGCATGGCGCGCGCCAGGTGGTGTGGGTCGATGTGGTGCAGACCAAACTCTTGAAACCCCGGCGAGTCGATCAGTGCCGATTGGTGCGCCGCATCCAGCCAGTACCAGGTGGTGCTGGTGGTGGTGTGTTTGCCGCTGTTGAGGGCGCGCGAAATCTCATTGGTTTGTGCGCCCGCTTGGGGCACCAGGCGGTTCACCAGTGTGCTCTTGCCCACACCGGATGGGCCCAGTACCAGCGAGGTTTTGCCCTGCAGGCGTTCGGTCACCGCCTGCAGGCTCGGGTGCTCACCTTCTAGGCACAGCGGCAACACATCCAGACCCATGGCGCGGTAGGGAGCGAGCCGCCGCCAAGCGGCGTCGAAGCGCTCGGCCAAATCGCTTTTGTTGAGCACGATCAGGCTTGCAATGCCTTCGGCCTCGGCCGCAATCAGCGCACGGGTGAGCTGGCTTTCGGAAAACTCGGGTTCGGCGCCCAGCAGCACCAGCGCCAGGTCCAAGTTGGCGGCGAACGATTTGGTGCGAATGTCGTCCTGACGGTAGAGCAGATTGCGCCGCTCGTGCACCGCTTCGATCACGCCTTCGTCGGTGCTGGCGCTCCAGCGCACCCGGTCGCCCACCACCGCCTGGCTCTTTTTGCCTCGGGGGTGGCACAGGCGGCGCTCGCCGTCGGGGCTTTCCACCACGCAGTGGCGGCCGTGCGACGCCACCACCAAGCCCACTGCAGCGGCACCGGCCGATGGCGCGGGCGGCGCTTTGGCGCGCGCGCCCATCAGGCGGCGCGCAAGCGGCTCAGACGCTCGCTGGCGGGGGGGTGCGAATAGTAGAAACGCACATACCAAGGGTCGGGCGTCAGGGTGCTGGCGTTGTCTTGGTAGAGCTTGAGCAAGGCCGAGGCCAGATGGTCGGCGCTGGTGTGGGACTTGGCGTAGGCGTCGGCTTCAAATTCGTGCCGGCGCGAGAGCTGGGCCATCAGCGGCGACAGAAAATAGCTCAGCAGCGGCACCACCAGCAAAAACAGCAGCAGCGCCAGCGCGCTGTTGGCGCTGTCCATGGCGGGCAGCACACCCAGCCCGGTGTAGAACCACACTTGGTTGGACAGCCAGCCCAACAGGGCAAAGCCGCCCAGGCTGACCGCAAACATCATCACCAGTCGCGACACGATGTGGCGGTGTTTGTAGTGGCCCAGCTCATGCGCCAGCACCGCATCAATTTCGTCGGCCGACAGCTGCTTGAGCAGGGTGTCAAAAAACACCACCCGCTTGGCCGCACCAAAGCCGGTGAAATAGGCGTTGGCGTGGGCGCTGCGGCGGCTGCCGTCCATCACAAACAGGCCGCTGGCCGAAAAGCCACAGCGCTGCATCAGCGCCGTGACGCGCTGCTTGAGCGCCTCGTCCTGCAGCGGCTCAAAGCGGTTGAACAGCGGCGCAATCACCGTGGGGTAGACCACCATCAGCGTCAGGTTGAACACCATCCATACGCCCCAGGCCCAGAGCCACCAGAAGGCGCCGGCGCTGTTCATCAGCCACAGCACCAGCGCGGCGATCGGCCCGCCAATGAGCACCGCCACCAGCGCGCCCTTGAGCAGATCACCCAACCACAGGCCCAGACCCATGCGGTTAAACCCAAACCGGGCTTCGA
>CAMBOY010000301.1 GCA_945869245.1 Hydrogenophaga intermedia | reverse complement strand
GCGCCCCAAAGGCATCATCCAGATGCTCGACCTGCTGCGCCCGATCTACAGCAAGACCGCCGCCTACGGCCACTTTGGCCGCGAAGAGCCCGAGTTCACCTGGGAGCGGACGGACAAAGCACAGGCGCTGCGTGCAGCGGCTGGGCTGTGAACAGCCCAGCAGGCGCGCCAGCGCCATCCTGTACTTTGGGGCGGAGCTCATACCGCACCAGCGGTGTGGGCGCAGACCACAAAGCCCAGGCGCTGCGTGCCGCGGCGGGCTTGAAGTAAGGCCCAGGCCATGGGCGCGCTGTTTCGCCTGGACGGCCAAGTGGCCCTGATCACCGGGGCCGGCCAGGGGCTGGGCCTGGCCATGGCGCGCGGGCTGGCGGCGCAGGGCGCGCAGGTGTGGATCAATGGCCGCGACGGCGACCGGCTGCAAGACGCGGTCGACGCTCTGCACGCCGAGTTTCCGGGCCAAATCAACGCCCTGCTCTGCGACGTGGCCGATGAAGAGGCCACGCTCGCTGGGCTCAAGCGCCTGCTGCGCCACAGCAAGCGCCTGGACATCCTGATCAACAACGTCGGCCAACGCCGCCGCGCCCCGCTCACCGAGCTGGACGCCCAGGCCCTGCGCGAGCTGCTGGAGGTCAATCTGGTGGGCGCGTGGACACTGTGCCGCGCCACCGCCGACACCATGCGAGCCCAAGGCGGTGGCAGCATGGTCAACATCACCAGCATCGCCGGGCCGATTGCCCGCGCGGGCGACGCCGCCTACACCACCGCCAAAGGCGCGCTCGAGGCCATGACCCGTGCGCTGGCCGCCGAACTGGGCCCAGACGGCATCCGGGTCAACGCGATTGCGCCGGGCTATTTCGCCACCGACACCAACGCCGCCATGGCGCAAGACCCCGGCGTGGCGCAGTGGCTGCAGCAGCGCACCTCGCTGGGCCGCTGGGGCCAGCCTGAGGAAATCGCGGGCGCGGCGGTGTTTTTAGCCAGCCCAGCGGCGAGCTACGTCACTGGCCACACCCTGGTGGTGGACGGCGGCTACCTGTCGCACTTCTGATTGCCGGGGGCCGCCACGATGGCGCAATACTGGTTGATGAAATCCGAGCCCGACGAGTGCTCGATCGACGACGCACTGACAGCGCCCGGCGCCACCGTGCCGTGGACCGGCGTGCGCAACTACCAGGCCCGCAACTTCATGCGCGACGCCATGCAGGTGGGCGATGGCGTGCTGTTCTACCACTCCAGCTGCCCCGAGCCAGGGATTGCTGGCATCGCCCGGGTGGCGTCTGATATTCAGCCCGACCCGACCCAGTTCGACCCGGCCTCGCCCTACTTCGACCCCAAGTCCGATCCCCAAAACCCGCGCTGGCTGCTGCGCGAGGTGCAGGCCCTGCGCAAGATGCCGCTCATCGATCTGGCCAGCTTGCGTGCCACCCCCGAGCTGGCCGATTTGCTGATCCTGCAACGCGGCAGCCGGCTGTCGATCACGCCGGTAAGCGCGGCGCATTGGGATTTCATTCTGGCGCGCTGGGGCGCCTAAAACGCGCTACGCGCTCGCCCCTGTTCAGCCAGACGTCTGACTCTGCACAATCCCTAGCAACCGTTTGAACGTCGCATTTTCGTCGGCACCTTTCCATCGGTTGATGAAGCGGCACACGACTTGCAGGTTGCCTGGCGCATAGTGACCAGAACTGTCGATACGGTCCAGTGACACCAACAGATCCTCATCGGTGTGCTGTCCGTCGAATTGCATAGCCAGCCCACTCAATGCACAGCGATTGCCCTGTTTAACCAACAGCGAGCGCAGGTAGTCCTGGAAATGTTCAGGGGAAGAAAAGTGGTTCTGCTTCACCTTTCCCGCGACCTCCTTTGTGCTTCCATCGGCTTGAGACACTGTTTTGAGCGCTGTATCCACCATTCTTCGAATGGCTGCTGCACGAACGTCTTGGCTGATATCTGGCGACTGACCCGCACCGCGTCGCAGCACGGCCTTGCCTGTGTCAGCGTCGTAGGACTCTACAAACCACGGGTTTGGATCGAGCTTGCGGGAGTTGACCCGTTTGGCCTTTGCGCTACCACCCACCTTACCGTCAGAGCAAACGATGACGCGCAAGTGCAACCCATCTCGTGCGGCCAAGCAGATCGCATCATCCATCTGTCGTGCACGCGCAGCCACTCCACCCAATAGCCTCTTTTGGTCTTCAGCGTTCCTGGTCTGACCCGCGAGTTTCTTGGCGTAGGCGCGCATATTGAGTTCGTACACCAGATCGCTGCCACGAGCTATCAAATAAGCGTGCCAAAGATTCAGCACCACCACGCTATCGCTCGTAAAGCTCCATGCGTAGCAGTACCGGGGGTTGGCTGCGGGAGCAGTCAACCCCTTCTTGTAGTTGGACCAATCCGACACATCCAGACCTATCTCAGTCTGCAAAATGTCATACAGCCGCTGGTGGCGTTCCGGGCGCAGTTGCTCAATGATCTGCTGTGGCGATTCCATGGCGATTAACGTGAAGACAGTTGAACAAGCTCATCGTCTACCAACGAGGAGTGGCGTCGCAAAATGTCCTGAATGTGTACTGGCTCAAACGCCACATCCCAGCACCACTGGCCAAAGCCACCTTTGGCGTTGACAGCATCTACCCACAACTTCAGGGCATCTCGCTTGGCGACGTTCTGTGGCGAGTCTTCCCCTTTGATCTCCAGCACAAGTGTCTTGCCATTGGTCAAACGCACCATGAAGTCGGGCAAGAAGCGACGACGCGAGCCGCCCCACAGGTAGTAAATCTGGAACCCTAGATGGTCGTTCTTGGCATAGGCCGAGACGAGTTCGCTGCTGTCGAAGATGTTGGCTGCGTAAATCTCCCACGAGCTGTCGCCCACAACATGGCTGATCTGTGACTTCTTGGTGGGCTGATTGCCCTTGGTGGAGTACCAAGTGCGCATGGACCGGGTGGACCCAATGGGCTGCTCCGGATCAAACACTGGCTCGATGCTCGCCACGTTTTGTTGCTCGACGTGCTTGACCAAATGCTGCACCACCAAATCGGCGTTCAGTGCGATCAGGATGCGCCGGCGCAGGCCATCGCTGTGGTACAGGCTGGGAATCTCCAACTTATTGGCTTGCGGACTGATGAACTGCTCGACCAAACGGATCAGCTGAAAAACCAGATATTCCCGATTGCCCTTGAAACGCCCGCTCATCTGGTCAAAAGCCTTGCGCGCAGCCTGGAAGATGATGCGCTGAGCGCGGAAATCTTCCGGCAGTTTTTCCAGATCAATGCTCGTTGTCTTACCCAGGTCGGTCGCGCCGCCCACGGCGGGCGCAAGCTCAGCACTGATCGGCGTCAGCGCAGGATCAAGGCGCAATGCTGGAACCGAACTCCAAGCCACCGCGAGCGTGGGCTTCACCACAGTGTCCACACGCAGCAGATTCGGCCAACGCACCTCCAGCTCGTTGCGCGATGCCAGCGACTCAATCTGGGTGCTGGGCTTGGGCGGGGGCGGCGGGTCACCACCATCATCGGCATCCACAAACACCGACAGCGGCACACCAAACACGTTGACGTACGGGCGTGTCCTGAATTTTGTGTAAACGGGGCGGACATCAAATATCGGAGAGGCGATCTCCAAACTCGATGGTAAACCGGGTCAGTGCT
>CAMBOY010000300.1 GCA_945869245.1 Hydrogenophaga intermedia | reverse complement strand
GTGCCGCGACCCGAGATCGAGAACACGTCTTCCACGGGCATCAGGAAGGCACCGTCGACCGCGCGCTCAGGCGTGGGGATGTAGGTGTCCAGCGCATCAGCCAGCTTCATGATGGCTTGCTCGCCGAGCTCGCCGGTGTCGCCTTCCAGCGCCAGCTTGGCCGAACCCTTGATGATGGGGGTGTCGTCGCCAGGGAAGTCGTACTTGGAGAGCAGCTCGCGCACTTCCATTTCGACCAGCTCGAGCAGCTCGGCGTCGTCGACCATGTCGGCCTTGTTCAGGAACACCAGGATGTAGGGCACGCCCACTTGGCGCGACAACAGGATGTGCTCACGGGTCTGGGGCATCGGGCCGTCAGCGGCCGAGCACACCAGAATGGCGCCGTCCATCTGGGCGGCACCGGTGATCATGTTCTTGACGTAGTCGGCGTGGCCGGGGCAGTCGACGTGGGCGTAGTGGCGGTTGGCCGTTTCGTATTCCACGTGGGCGGTATTAATGGTGATGCCGCGGGCCTTTTCTTCAGGCGCTGCGTCGATCTGGTCGTAGGCCTTGGCCTGACCGCCGAACTTCTTGGACAGCACGGTGGTGATGGCCGCCGTCAGGGTGGTCTTACCGTGGTCCACGTGACCGATGGTGCCCACGTTCACGTGCGGCTTGGTCCGCTCAAATTTCTCTTTTGCCATTTTTCAGCTCCAAATCAAATTGCCGAAACACAGGAAAACGTGGTGCCCTTGGCGGGAATCGGACCCGCGACCTCTCCCTTACCAAGGGAGTGCTCTACCACTGAGCCACAAGGGCTGAACAACCGACCGAGGCCGACCACTCAGAAAATCTACGCGACAACCAACACAGCAACTGGAGCGGGAGACGGGAATCGAACCCGCGTCATCAGCTTGGAAGGCTGGGGTTCTACCATTGAACTACTCCCGCCTGCAGATGGCCACACCTTTCGGCCTGACCGACCACGGGCGAAACCATGTCGTCGCTCACTGTCATTGCATCGTTGGTGGAGGAGGCTGGATTCGAACCAGCGTAGGCGTAAGCCAACAGATTTACAGTCTGCCCCCTTTAGCCACTCGGGCACCCCTCCATCGCAGAGCCGCTCATTATGCCACGGTTTTTTGGCTTTTGCCAAAACTTGGCTCACCAAATGATCGGCGCCCGCCCCTGCGCGCGCAACCAGCGGTTGATGTCGCCAAAATGCCCGCAGCCAACAAAGGGTTGCGGCCCTCGGGTGGCGGACAAGGGCGAGGGGTGGTTGGCGGTCAGCACCCGGTGTGGGGGTTGCACCAGCGCCCGCTTGGTCTGGGCGTGTGCGCCCCACAACACAAAGGTTTTGGGTGTGGCGTGCTCGACACAGCGGCGGATCAGCGCGTCGGTGAACAGCTCCCACCCCCACTGCGCATGGGAGGCGGCTTGCCCGTCCTCCACCGTCAAACAGGTGTTGAGCAGCAGCACGCCCTGCTGCGCCCAGCGCTCCAGACACCCGTGGAGTGGCACTGGCGTTTGCAGATCGCGGCGCAACTCCTGAAACACATTGCGCAAGCTTGGCGGCGTTTTCACCTGCGGCGCCACCGAAAAGGCCAAGCCCTGCGCCTGCCCCGGGCCATGGTACGGGTCTTGCCCCAAGATCACGACCTGAACCGCATCCAGCGGTGTGAGGCGCAAGGCGCGCAGCGGATCGGGCGGGTAGATGGTGGCGCCTTGCTGCAGGCGCAGGGCCAGACGGCCGAGCAAGGCTTGCCCAGCGGGCTGCGCTTGCCACTCGGTCCACGCCGACGCCCACTGCCCGGGCGGCGGCGCAATCGGCCATTGCAGGGTCTGCGCACAGGCCTGCGATGCTGCCGGGGCACCCCACAACTCGGACTGCATGCTCAGGCGAACAGATCAGCCAAAGCCAGCCCCGGTTCGGGCGCACGCATAAAGGCCTCTCCGACCAAGAAGGCGTTGACCTGGGCCGCGCGCATGGTCTGCACATCGGCGCGGCTTAGGATGCCGGATTCGGTGATCAGCACACGGTCGGCGGGCACGTCGGGCAGCATGTCCAGGGTGGTCTGCAGGGTGACGTCAAAGGTGCGCAGATTGCGGTTGTTGATGCCCACCAGCGGCGTCTTGAGCTGTAGCGCGCGCTGCAGTTCGGCGCGGTCGTGCACTTCCACCAGCACCGACATGTTCAAGCTGCGCGCCACCGCTTCCAGATCGGCCATCTGCGCGTCGTCCAAGCAAGCGGCGATGAGCAAGATGCAGTCGGCACCCATGGCCCGGGCCTCATAGACCTGGTAGGCATCGACCATGAAGTCTTTGCGCAGCACCGGCAGGTCACAGCTGGCGCGGGCTTGCTTGAGGTAGTCGGGGCTGCCCTGAAAAAACTGGCGGTCGGTGAGCACCGAGAGGCAGGCCGCGCTCACGTGCCCGTCGCCTTCGGCGTAGCTTTGCGCAATATCGGCTGGGATGAAGTCTTCGCGGATGACGCCTTTGCTGGGGCTGGCCTTTTTGATCTCGGCGATCACGGCCGCTTGGCCTGCGGCGATTTTGGCGCGCAAGGCGGCTTCAAAGTCGCGCGTGAGCACGCGGCTCTCGGCGTCTTCGCGCACCTGGGCGAGCGGCTTTTTCTTCTGGGCTGCCGCGATTTCCTCGCGTTTGACCGCCACAATGTTTTGCAGAATGTCGCTCATGGTTTTTTGTCCTTGGGCTGCGGAGCTTGCAGCACTTGTTTGATCACGCGGTGCATGGCCACAGCGGCCACGACAAAGAGGGCAGAGACGCCCAGCGCGATCCAGGCGCTGGGGTTGTTGAGCCAAGCGGGCATGTCAGGCTGCCGCGCCCGCGGCCTGGGTGAAGGCCTGTAGCGCGGCGAGCTTGGCCTGTGCCGCACCCGACGCAATAGCCTCGCGCGCCAGCGCAATGCCTTGGGCCATGTCGGGCGCCACATTGGCCGCGTACAGCGCCACACCGGCATTGAGCGCGACGATCTCCTTGGCGGCCTTGAGGGCTGGCTCGTCCCGGTTGTCCAGTACGCCCAGCAACATGGCTTTGGAGTCTTCGGGGGTTTCGACCCGCAAGGCGCGGTTGCTGGCCATGGTCAGGCCAAAGTCCTCCGGGTGGATTTCGTACTCGGTGATTTCCCCTTTCTTCAATTCGCCGACCATCGTGGCAGCGCCCAACGAGACCTCGTCGAGCCCGTCGCGGCCGTAAACCACCACGGCGTGCTCGGCGCCCAAGCGCTGCAGGGCTCGCACCTGGATACCGACCAGATCGGGGTGGAACACCCCCATCAGAATGTTCGGCGCCGAGGCCGGGTTGGTGAGCGGGCCAAGGATATTGAAGATGGTCTTGATGCCCAGCTCGCGGCGCACTGGCGCCACGTTTTTCATCGCCGGGTGGTGGTTGGGTGCGAACATAAAGCCCAGGCCCACCTCTTCAATGCAGCGTGCAATCGCTTCAGGCGGCAGGTGAATGTTCACGCCCAGCGCTTCGAGCACGTCGGCGCTGCCCGACTTGCTGCTCACGCTGCGCCCGCCGTGCTTGCTGACCTTGGCCCCGGCAGCCGCCGCCACAAACATGGAGCAGGTCGAAATATTGAAGGTGTGCGAACCATCGCCGCCTGTGCCCACGATGTCCACCAAGTGCCGGCTGTCGCGCACATGCACCTTGGTGGAGAAC
>CAMBOY010000299.1 GCA_945869245.1 Hydrogenophaga intermedia | reverse complement strand
GATGGCCGCGTTCCAGAACTTCATCATCATGCCCATGACGTTTTTGTCGGGCGTGTTTTATTCCATCCATTCCTTGCCGCCGTTTTGGCAGCAGGTGAGCCACCTCAACCCGTTTTTCTACATGATCGACGGTTTTCGCTACGGCTTTTTTGGCCAGAGCGACGCCTCGCCCTGGCTGAGTTTGGGCCTGGTGTCGCTGGCCTTGGCCGCCGTATCGGCCCTGGCCTTGCACCTGCTGCGCACCGGCTACAAAGTCCGCCATTGAGACACCCCCATGAACGCCGAACAACTGCAATCTCTCATCGCCGCCGGTCTGCCCTGTGAACACATCGAGGTGTCTGGCGACGGCCGCCACTGGTCGGCGGTGATTGTGTCGCCCGCCTTTGAAGGCAAACGCGCCATCGCGCGCCACCAGATGGTCTATGCCACCTTGGGTCAGCGCATGCACACCGACGAGGTGCATGCGCTGTCGATGAAAACCTACACGCCCACCGAGTGGCAAGCCAATTGACCCCCCCGCGCCGCTTCGCGTCACCCCCTAGGGGGCGCCACCAGCAGCCCGGCACAGCCGGTGCTGCGGTGGCCTTGACGCTAGCCCCCACAGTTATCTGAAAAGACACATACCATGGACAAACTTCGCATCACCGGTGGTCAGCCTTTGAACGGGGAGGTGTTGGTCTCAGGCGCCAAGAACGCCGCCTTGCCCGAGCTGTGCGCCACGCTCTTGACCAACGAGCCGGTCATGCTGCGCAATGTGCCGCGCCTGCAAGACGTGGCCACCATGCGCCGCCTGTTGGAGAACATGGGCGTGACCGTGCAGACCCACGGCGAGCGCGGTGGCATGACGCTGCACGCGGCCGACCCCATCACCCCAGAAGCGCCGTATGAGTTGGTCAAAACCATGCGCGCCTCGGTGCTGGCGCTGGGCCCGCTGCTGGCGCGTTTTGGCCGCGCCAAGGTGTCGTTGCCCGGCGGTTGCGCCATTGGCTCGCGCCCGGTCGATCAGCACATCAAAGGCCTGCAGACCATGGGCGCCGAGATTGTGGTCGAGCACGGCTACATGGTGGCGCAGCTGCCCGCTGGTCGCACGCGGCTCAAGGGTGCGCGCATCACCACCGACATGGTGACTGTCACCGGCACAGAAAACTTTCTGATGGCCGCGTGCTTGGCCGAGGGCGAGACCGTGCTGGAAAACGCCGCCCAAGAGCCCGAGATTCCCGATCTGGCCGAGATGCTGATCAAGATGGGCGCGCGCATCGAGGGCCATGGCACCAGCCGCATCCGCATTCAGGGTGTGGAGCGTCTGCACGGTTGTGAACATGCGGTGGTGGCCGACCGGATTGAGGCCGGCACCTTTTTGTGCGCGGTGGCCGCCACCGGTGGCGATGTGGTGCTGCGCCACGGCCGTGCCGACCACCTCGACGCGGTGATCGACAAACTGCGCGAGGCCGGCGCCGAGATTGAGGCGGGCGATGGCTTTATCCGGGTGCGCGCCAGCGGGCGCCTGAAGGCGCAGAGCTTTCGCACCACCGAATACCCGGGCTTCCCCACCGACATGCAGGCCCAGTTCATGGCGCTCAACTGCATTGCCAGTGGCACCAGCACCGTGACCGAAACGATCTTTGAAAACCGCTTCATGCATGTCAACGAGATGGTGCGCTTGGGCGCGCGCATCCAGATCGACGGCAAGGTGGCGGTGGTCGAAGGCGTGGAGAAACTCTCGGGCGCCACCGTGATGGCCACCGATCTGCGCGCCTCGGCCAGCTTGGTGATTGCCGGCCTGGTGGCCGAGGGCGACACCGTGGTGGATCGCATCTACCACCTCGACCGCGGCTACGACCAAATGGAAATCAAGCTGCGCGGCCTGGGTGCGCGCATTGAAAGAATCCGATGATCACGCTCGCTCTGTCCAAGGGACGCATTTTTGACGAAACCCTGCCCCTGCTCGCGGCTGCCGGCATCACGGTGCTGGAAGACCCCGAGACCTCGCGCAAGCTGATCCTGCCCACCAACCGGCCCGATGTGCAGGTGGTGCTGGTGCGCGCCAGCGACGTGCCCACCTATGTGGAGCACGGCGGCGCCGACCTGGGCGTGACCGGCAAAGACACCTTGATCGAGCACGGCGGCCAAGGCCTGTACCAGCCGCTGGACCTGCAAATCGCCAAATGCCGCATGAGCGTGGCCGTGCCCTCGGACTTTGACTACGCGTCGGCCGTGCGCCAGGGTTCGCGCCTGAAAGTGGCCACCAAGTACACGTCCATCGCGCGCGAATTTTTTGCCAGCAAAGGCGTGCATGTGGACCTGATCAAGCTCTACGGCAGCATGGAACTGGCACCGCTCACCGGCCTGGCCGACGCGATTGTGGATCTGGTGTCCACCGGCAAAACCCTGCAAGCCAACAAGCTGGTCGAGGTGGAGCACATCATGGACATCAGCTCGCGCCTGGTGGTCAACCAAGCGGCGCTCAAGCTCAAGCGCGAGCGCATCCGCCCCATCATCGACGCCTTTGCCCAAGCCGTGGAAGGATGACGCCCGCATGAACGCACGCCTGAACGCCCGGCCTTTGCGCCTGTCCACCCAAGACGCCGGTTTTGAAGCCGCTTTCGCGCAGCGCCTGCATTGGTCGGCCGACACCGACGCCGCCATCGAGCAGCGCGTGGCCGACATCCTGGCCGATGTGCAACAGCGTGGGGATGCGGCGGTGTTGGAATACACCCAGCGTTTCGACAGCCTCAAGGCCGAGAGCGTGGCCGAGCTGGAAATCACCCAGGCCGAACTGCAGGCCGCGCTCGACAGCCTGAGCGCCGCGCAACGCGAGGCCCTGCAGGCCGCCGCTGCCCGGGTGCGCAAGTACCACGAGGCGCAGAAACAAGCCTCGGGCGAGAGCTGGAGCTACCGCGACGACGACGGCACCTTGCTGGGCCAAAAGGTCACGCCGCTCGATCGGGTCGGCATTTATGTGCCGGGTGGCAAAGCGGCCTATCCCTCGTCCGTGCTGATGAACGCCATTCCGGCCCATGTGGCGGGTGTGCAAGACATCATCATGGTGGTGCCCACGCCAGCCGGCGTGCGCAACCCGCTGGTGCTGGCCGCCGCTTGTGTGGCGGGCGTGAGCCGCGCCTTCACCGTGGGTGGCGCGCAGGCCGTGGCCGCGCTGGCCTATGGCACCGCCACCATCCCCAAGGTCGACAAAATCACCGGCCCGGGCAACGCCTATGTGGCCAGCGCCAAGAAGCGTGTGTTTGGCACCGTGGGCATCGACATGATCGCCGGCCCCAGCGAAATTCTGGTGCTGGCCGACGGCAGCACACCCGCTGACTGGGTGGCCATGGACTTGTTCAGCCAGGCCGAGCACGACGAACTCGCGCAAAGCATTTTGTTGTGCCCCGACGCGGCTTACATCGACGCGGTGCAAGCCGCCATCGACCGCCTGCTGCCCGCCATGCCACGGCGCGAGATCATCGCCAAATCGCTCAACGACCGGGGCGCGCTCATCCTCACGCGCGACATGGCCGAAGCCTGCGCCATCAGCAACCGCATCGCGCCCGAGCACCTGGAAGTCTCCAGCCAAGACCCGCACCAGTGGGAGCCGCTGCTGCGCCACGCGGGCGCCATCTTTTTGGGCGCCTACACCAGCGAAAGCCTGGGCGACTACTGCGCCGGCCCCAACCACGTGCTGCCCACCAG
>CAMBOY010000298.1 GCA_945869245.1 Hydrogenophaga intermedia | reverse complement strand
GGGCCTTTGCCTTTGAAGGCGGCTTCGATGGCGCCCAGCGCCAGCGGCGCGGGGCTGGCCTGCAGCACCTGCGCCACGGCGCGCACCTGCTCGGGCAGGGTGGCGGGCCAGGGCTGCGCGGCGGCGCTGGCCGCTGCCACGCTGGGGGTGGCTGGGGCGCCGCCGGCTGCGCTGCCGTCTGCCGCTTGGGAGGCGCTGAGTGCAGCGGCATCGGCAGCGGCTTGCTCGGCGCTTTCCACGCCGTCAATGCCCACTTGTTGAGGCGCGGGCGCCAGTGTGGCGGTGGCGGCAGCCGCTGCGCGGCGCGCCGGGTCTTGAAACTCGGGGCGCAGCCAGCGCACCGTGCCCGCCGCTTCTTCGGCGGCGCGCTGGGCGTTCAGCGCCACCAGCCGCTCCAGCAGCGCCTCGGTCCAGGCGGAGCGAGCGGCCTCGTCGGCCCAGGGCACAGGCCCCAAGTCGCTCCAGCCATAGGCCGCCAGCACCGCCGCGTCCAGCTCGTCGTGCAGGCTCTGCAACACACTCACCAGCCCCTGTTCGTGCAGCGTTTTGTCTTTGGCGCTCAGCGCTTCGCCCCGGCGCAGTTTGTCGAGCACGTTGTACAGCCCGGTGAGCGTGACGGCCTCGTGTGCCGCCTGCCGCGCCTTGCGGTGCGCGTCGAGTTGCTCGGCCAGCGAGCGGATGCGGTCGGCGAGTTCGGGTGTGAGGCCGGTGTCGTCGGCGGGGAAAGGGAATGCTTCGAAAGATGCCGTCTTGACGTATGTTGGATCATTACCAACGCCCAGGTGACTTCCTGCTGCAGTTGCCCACATCACATGTAGCACGCTAGACAGAACGCCCAAGTGTTCACCAGATTCCACAGCCAAAGCTATCAGCTTGCTATCTGGCAAAACATCGGAGTTCAGAAATTGAAACACCCGATGTTTGGCGGTCTTAACTGTTGCGATATATCGCTGAAGACCGAAGAGTGCCGGTCGCATGTCTTTGCGCGCCTCGCCAAACACCCACCAGTTGTCGCGATAAATAGCGCGATTGTTGAGATCGCGCTCGGGCTTTACACGCTCAAGCACCCATTGGTACACAGCTGGAAAGCGCTGGCGCAGTTGCTCTGCCGTCAGACCAAATGCATCAATGATCAGAAGCTCTCGTGGTCTATCGGTCAGGTCGCGGCCGTTGCGGTATTCGCGGATATGCGACGCTAGGTCAGGGAGGGTGCCAAGACCAAGAGCGGCGGCCTGCTCACGAGAGATCACAAACCCCATTCCGTGTGGCTTTACTCCTTCGTGTGAAAGCCCTCTATTGGCTGCTAAGGCCTTGGCTCCAGCCACATTCGCCCCCACACGCAAATCGCCATGCAGCACACCACGGCGTTCGCTCAGCTCCACCAACACCTCGCCGTCCACGCCTTCGTGTTCGCTCTGCACCGTGAGCAGCCGCCCTTCGCCGCCGCTGGGCGCGGCCACGGTCATGGCGATGCGCACCGCAGCGCCGTTGGCCCCGTCCACCCAGGGGTGGTCGGCGATGGCGTAGGCCAGCGACAGCGCAGGCAGGCCGGTGCGGGCTGTGCCGGGGGCCGATTTCTGCGCGTTTGGCAGCATGAGGCCCCCGGCATGGCCCGCACTGGCTGAAGCGACGTTGGTGTTAACCGTGGCCCCGTCCAACGCCATCTGCACCACCCGCCGGTTAAAGGTCTGGCGCAGGCTGTTGGTGGTGATGAAGCCGAACCGCCGCGCCGCACCTGAGCGCACCGTCAGCGCCGCCTTGTGCCACCAATACATCACAAAGTCCGCGCTCTCGGGCACATCGGCCCAGGTGCGGCGCAGCGCTTCGGCATAGCCGTCGCCCAAAGCGGCGCGCATGGCGCTGGCCCCAATGAACGGCGGGTTGCCCACGATGAAATCCGCCGCCGGCCATTCGGCCATGCGCGGGTTCACATAAGCCCACTGCACCACCTGAGCCGACTCGTCTGGCACGTCTTCTCCGGTGACGGGATGTTTCTTGAACGTCACCCCGTCCCAGCGCGTGAGCGGCTGGCCTTGCGCGTCCAGCGCGGGCTCGGCCCGGTCGTAGGCCAGCACCGCGTCGCGGTGTTCGATGTTGCCGTAGTCGTGCACCACGGGCTCGGCCACACTGGCCAGGCCCCGGGTGCGCACATGCCACTGCAGCCAGCCAATCCACAACACCAGCTCGGCCAGCGCGGCGGCGCGGGCGTTCAGCTCGATGCCGCGCAGCTGCTGCAGCGTCACGGTTTCGCCTTCTAGGCCCAGCTTGTCTTGTGTTTCGCCGAGTTGTTCCAGCTGGTCCAGCACCTCGCCTTCCAGGCGTTTGAGGTGTTCCAGCGTCACGTACAAAAAGTTGCCGCTGCCGCAGGCCGGGTCAAGCACGCGGGTGGTGCACAGCTGGTGGTGAAAACGGCGCACTTCGGCGCGGGCTTCTTCGAGCTTGGCGGCGCGTTTTTTGCCGTCGAGTTCGTCGGCTTCGCGGGCCAGCAGCACGGCGGCGGCTTGGGCGTGCGCCCAGTCTGCGCGCAGCGGCTCCACCACGGTGGGCAGCACCAGGCGCTCCACATAAGCGCGGGGGGTGTAGTGCGCGCCCAGGGCGTGGCGTTCGGTGGGGTCCAGGGCGCGTTCCAGCAGGGTGCCAAAGATGGCGGGTTCCACCTCTTGCCAGTTGGCTTTGGCGGCGCGCAGCAGGCCGTCGATTTGCGATTGGTTGAGTGGCAGCACGTAGCCGTCGGCGGCGGCGCCTTTGAAGAGTTTGCCGTTGAAGCGCAGCACGTCTTGGGCAATGGCGGCGTTGAAGCCGCCCACGTCCATGCCTTGCCACAGCGCCTTGAGCATTTGCACCAGGGTGGCGGGCTGTTCGCGGTGGGTGTGCAGCAGGTGGATGAAGCTGCCTTGGCCGTCTGGCCCGGTTTGGGGCAGCAGGCCCACGTCTTCGGCAAACATGCTGAACAAACAGCGGGTCAGAAAGGCGCCCACGGTGGCGGGCGCGTGGCCGGCGGCTTCCAGGATTTTGGCCAGGTCGGCCAGCTCGGCGGCGACTTGGCGGGTGACGCGCGCGCTGATGCGCGAGGGGTCGAGGCTGAGTGGGTCGGTCCACAGTGCGTGCAGGCGCTTGCGGATGGCGGGGTCGGCCAGTTGTTCCAGGCGGATGCGGTGGCTGCGCGGGTCGGGGAAGGGGGTGTAGGTGGCGCCGCTGCGGCTGAATTCGGCGTACACCTCGATGACGTGGCCCACGTCCACCACCACCACAAAGGGCGGGCGGCCTTCGGACGCGGGCAGGGCGCGGGCGTAGTTTTCGGCTTGCTGGCGGGCTTTGAGCAGGGCTTCGTCAAAGGCCTGGGTAACGGTTTTGCCGACTTTGAGTTTTTTGCTTTCCCACACAAAGTGGCCGCGTTTGTAGCAGTCCACCCGGCCGGGGCTGGTGCTGCCGTCGCCGTGGGCAAAGGTGATGGGGCGCTCGAACATGTAGTCCTGCTCGGGCGTGGCGTGCGGGCGGGGCACGCCGAGCAGGTCGCACAGGTCGCTGACGAAGCTTTGTGCGGTGGAGAGTTCAGACGCTGTCACACCCCGCCATTTGGCGATGACGGCGTGTGCCGCTGCGTCGGTGGCGGGTGGGTTCCCTTGGGTGCTTGGTGTTGTCATGCCCCCGATGATAGAAGCGGTCAGGGGGTGGGTGGTCAGGGTGGG
>CAMBOY010000297.1 GCA_945869245.1 Hydrogenophaga intermedia | reverse complement strand
TCGATGCCCGGCACGGCGCGCCCCTGCTGCCCGCAGGCGCCGGCGCGGCGCCCGAGCGCGCCCGCAGGGGGGTGGTGGGCATGGGCAAGCTGGGTGCGCGCGAGCTCAATGTCTCCAGCGACATCGACCTGATTTATGTGTACGACCAGGACGGTGAGACCGCCGGCAACAGCGAAGGGCGGCTGCGCATCAGCAACCACGAGTACTTTGCCAAGGTGGTGCGCCACATTTACGGCACGGTGGGCGACACCACCGAGCACGGCAGTGTGTTCCGGGTCGATCTGGCGCTGCGGCCCAATGGCAATTCGGGCCCGGCTGCGGTGTCGCTGGGCGCACTGGAAGAGTATTTCCTGGTGCAGGGGCGCGAATGGGAGCGCTTTGCCTGGCTCAAGAGCCGCATCATTGCGCCGCTGGCCAGTGTGGGCGACGGTTCCGCCGCCGCCTTGCGCGGGCCGGTGTTGCCGTTTGTGTTTCGGCGTTACCTCGACTACAACGTGTTCGAGGCCTTGCGCAAGCTGCACCAGCAAATCCGCGACCACGCGGGCAAGCGGGCGGCGGGCCAGCCAGCGCGCGCCAACGACGTCAAGCTCTCGCGCGGTGGCATCCGCGAAATCGAATTCACGGTGCAGTTGCTGCAAGTGGTGCGCGGCGGCCAGTTTCCCGAGCTGCGCACCCGGCCCACGCTGTCGGCGCTGCAGCGGGTGAGCCGTGCCCACCTGATGCCGCTGGCCACCGCCGACGCGCTGGCGCAGGCCTATGTGTTTCTGCGCCAGGTGGAACACCGCATCCAGTACCTGGACGACCAACAAACCCACCTGATGCCCACCCGCGACGACGACCTGGCCTGGATCGCCGCGACCATGGGCTTTGCCGACTTGAGCGGGTTTTTGAGTGCGCTCGATCAGCACCGCGAAACCGTGGCCGAAGAATTCGACAAACTGCTCGGCGGCGCGCAGCAGGGCTGCAAAGGGCCTGGCTGCGGGGGCCGCGCGCCGGCCGACGACCTGGCGGCGGTGTTGCCTGGCTTGCCCAGCGCTCTGGCCGAGCGCGTGGGCCAGTGGTGCAGCAACCCGCGGGTGCAGGCGCTGCGCGAAGACACCCGCACGCGCTTGGTGCGCTTGGTGGAGCGCACCGGCGCCTGGATCGATGAGGAGCGCGTGGGGGTGCAAGCGGCGCTGCGTCTGGCCGACTGGATCGAGCCCATGTTGCGGCGCGAAAGCTATCTGGCCTTGCTGCAAGAACGGCCGTCGGTGCACGAGCGCCTGTTGCGCTTGTTGGGCGCGGCCAAATGGCCTGCGCGTTATCTGCTCAAGCACCCGGGCGTGATCGATGAACTGGCCAGCCAGCAACTGCTGAGCGACCGGTTTGACGCTGCGCAGCTGGAGAGCGAGCTGGACATGCGGCGCGAATCGCTGCGCATCACCGGCGAAGACGACGATGAGGCCTTGCTCAACCTGCTGCGCCGCGCCCACCACGCCGAGGTGTTTCGCACCCTGGCGCGCGATGTGGAGGGCGTGTTGACCGTGGAGCAGGTCGCCGACGACCTGAGCGCGCTGGCCGATACGCTGTTGCGCATCACCGCGAGGTGGTGCTGGTCGCGCCTGAAGAACCGCCACCGCGACGAACCGGCCTGGGCCATCATTGGCTACGGCAAGCTCGGGGGCAAAGAGCTGGGCTATGGCAGCGATCTGGACATTGTGTTTGTGTACGAAGACGAGCACGAGAACGCCAGCGAAATCTACGCCGCGTATGTGCGCAAGCTCATCAACTGGCTGACGGTCAAAACCGGCGAGGGCGATCTGTTCGAGATCGACACCGCCTTGCGGCCCAATGGCAATTCGGGCCTGTTGGTGACCAGCTTTGCCGCCTACGCCAGCTACCAGCAGCAGCGCGGCAGCAACACCGCTTGGACCTGGGAACACCAGGCCATGACCCGTGCGCGTTTTGTGCTGGGGCAGCCTGGGCTGGTGGACAAGTTCAACGCGGTGCGCAACGCGGTGATCACCGCCGAGCGCGACCACGCCGCGCTGGCCCGCGAGATCGGCGGCATGCGCGAGAAGGTGCGCGCCGCTCACCCGGTGCGCGATGGCCTGTTTGATGTGAAGCACAGCCCTGGCGGCATGGTGGACGCCGAGTTTGTCGTGCAGTACCTGGTGCTGGCCCACGGCGCCGCCCAGCCCGCGCTGCGCGACAACGTGGGCAATATCGCCTTGCTGGCGCGCGCGCAGGCCTGTGGTTTGTTGCCGGCTGGCACCGGGGTGGCGGCGGGCAATGCCTACCGCGAACTGCGCCGCCTGCAGCACAAGGCGCGCCTGAACGAAGAGCCCACACAGGTGCGGGCCGACAGCGTGTGCGCCGAGCGCGACGCGGTGCTGGCGGTGTGGCAGCACGTCTTGGGTGGAGCCCGCGGCGCATGAAGGGCTCGCGCAGTTGGCTCTTTGTGTGCGGCATCCACGGGGTGGCCAGCTCCCTGTTGTGGTGGGCCCGGGACAGTTCTTTGCAGCGCCTGACCTGGCACTACGACACCGTGTGGTCCATGCCCTGGACGCTGTGGACCAGCGCCTGGGTGCATGTGAATCCGCCACACCTGATCTTCAGCCAAATGGGTCTGGGGCTGCTGGCGGCCTTGGCCTGGGTGCTGCGGCCGCCGTGGATCAGCACCTGGGCCTGGCTGCTGAGTTGGCCGTTGGCGCAGGCGTGTCTGGTGTGGTGGCCGCAGATCGGCTACGCGGCGGGCCTGTCGGGCTTGATGCACGCCGGCGTGGCGGTGTTGGCGGTGCATTTGCTCATGGGCTTGGTGCGTATTCCCAAGGGGCGGCGCTGGGGCAGTTTGTTGTTGCTGGCTTTGCTGGTCAAGCTGGGCATGGAGCGGGGTTGGGCGTACCCGGTGGTGTGGGACGGCGGCACCGAACTGTCGGTGGTGCAGGCGCTCAACCTCACCTCGGCGCTGTGGGGTGCTGCGCTGGCCTTGCTGCTGCCGCTGGTGTGGCGGCGCTGGCGGTCCTGGCGGCGAACCGCTGTGCCAGCGACCAAGTCGGCTCGCGCCGCCTGAGGCGCCAAGCCCGTGTTGGCCCGCCCGCTGGCTTTACGCCGCGGTCGAGCCGCGCTGGCGGCGGCAGCGCTCGCTGCAGTAGCGCACCTCGTCCCACACTTTGGCCCAGGCTTTGCGCCAGCTCATGGGCCGGCCACAGACGGCACACGGCTTGCTGGGCAAATCGGCTTTGTTGCCTTTGTGGCTCTGGCGCATGTCAGGGCCGCACTGCGGCGCGCCACTGCGCCACTTTGCGCAGCATGTCGTCGGCGTCGGCACTGACCCACAAGGGGCACAAACCGGCGCTCGCCGCTTCGTCGGCTAGGCCGCGCGGCAGCCGGCCACCCAGCCAGACCACGGTGTTGGGCTCCAGGCGCTCGCGCAGCCAGGCGACGGCGCGCTTCACATCGCGCGGGTTTTGTGCGCCACCAAAACTCAGGCCCACCATGTCGACCCGGAAGTCGCGCGCGGCGGTCACGATGTCGGGCAAGGGCATTTGCAAGCCCAGGCTCACGGTGTCACAGGCGTCCAGCGCCATCAGCGCCTCGGCCATCAGCAAGCCCAGACCATGGTGTTCGTCGGGTATGGTGGTCAGCAGCACGCGCGGCGACTGAGCCATGCGGTTCTGCCGCACCTGGGCAATGGCTTGGCGCAACACCGCCTGCACCGTCTCGG
>CAMBOY010000296.1 GCA_945869245.1 Hydrogenophaga intermedia | reverse complement strand
GTCCATGCGGTGCGCGACGACGCCATCATGGCCACCGGCCGCACCGACTACCCCAACCAAGTCAACAATGTGCTGTGCTTCCCCTACATCTTCCGGGGGGCACTGGACGCGGGCGCGTCGACCATCACCGACGAGATGGAAATTGCGGCGGTGCACGCCATTGCCGAACTCGCCCAGGCCGAGCAAAGCGAGGTGGTGGCAGCCGCCTACGTCGGTGAAAAGCTCGCCTTTGGTCCCGAATACCTGATCCCCAAGCCGTTTGACCCGCGCCTGATGATGAAGATCGCGCCGGCCGTGGCCCAGGCTGCGGCCGACAGCGGCGTGGCATTGCGCCCGGTGACCGATATCGAGGCCTACCGCGAGCGCTTGCAAAGCTTTGTCTACGCCTCGGGCACGGTCATGAAGCCGATTTACGCGGCGGCCAAACGCGCCACCAAAAAACGCGTGGCCTACGCCGAGGGCGAAGACGAGCGGGTGCTGCGCGCTTGCCAAATTGTGGTGGACGAAGACCTGGCCCGTCCGACACTGATTGGCCGGCCGGCCATCATCGCGCAGCGCATTGCAAAATTTGGCCTGCGGCTGCAAGAAGAACTCGACTACGACGTGGTCAACGTGGAGCAAGACCACCGCTACCGCGACTTCTGGCAAACCTACCACCGCATGGCCGAGCGCCGGGGTGTGACCGAGCAGTTGGCCAAGATCGAAATGCGCCGCCGCCTCACCCTGATTGGCTCCATGCTGCTGCACAAAGGCGATGTGGACGGCCTGATCTGCGGCACCTGGGGCAGCACCGCCACGCACCTGGAATACATCGACCAAGTCATTGGCAAAGCCGAGGGCGGCAGCCCGCGCACCGAACAAGACGTGCGGGTTTACGCCTGCATGAACGGGCTGATGCTGCCCGGACGCCAGGTGTTTTTGGTCGACACCCACGTCAATTACGACCCCAGCGCCGAAGAACTGTGCGAAATCACGGTCATGGCGGCCGAAGAAATGGTGCGCTTTGGCATCAAGCCCAAGGTGGCGCTGCTGTCGCACTCCAACTTTGGCTCGTCCAACCAGCCCAGCGCCGTCAAAATGCGCCAAACCTTCCAGCTGCTGCGCCAGCAGGCGCCGTGGTTGGAAGTGGACGGCGAAATGCACGGCGACATCGCGCTCGACGCCGAGGCGCGCCTGCGCCTCATGCCCAACACCGTGTTGCAGGGCGAAGCCAACTTGCTGGTGCTGCCCAATATCGACGCGGCCAACATCAGCTACAACCTGTTGAAAACCACCTCGGGCGGTGGCATCGCCATCGGCCCGGTGCTGCTCGGCGCAGCCAAGCCGGTGCATGTGCTGACCCCCAGCACCACGGTGCGGCGCATTGTGAACATGACCGCCCTGACAGTTGCTGACGCCAACATTGCTGTGTAAAGAGCAAGCTCGATAGCAAGCGCAAACTTCGAAGTCAAGCAAAACCCCGGCGCCACGGGCGCTTGGGCAATGCGCTGCTTGCATTTTGGGCACGCATGGTCCACAATCGCGCGCTTGCATTTCAGGGTTAACCCGGGTTAGCCCGGATCGGGAACACAGGAATTTCGCATGGGTCACCCCCGCTTCAGGGCTGGTTCGGCACGCAGTTGGTACGGTTTGTCTTGGCGCCAATGGCTCAGCGGTTTGACGCTGCTGTTGGCTCTGGTGGGTGCGGGTTTGCAGGCCCGCTCACCCCAAGAAGCGCCTGGGATTGGCCAGGCAACCGTGGCGCTGCGCGAGCTGCCACCGCAAGGCCAGGCCGTCATGGGCCTGATTCGCCAGGGGGGGCCTTTCCGCTACGACAAGGACGGCACGGTGTTTGGCAATCGCGAACGCCTGCTGCCCAGAGCCCAGCGGGGATACTACCGTGAGTACACGGTGGACACCCCCGGCCTGCGACACCGCGGGGCCAGGCGCATTGTGTGCGGAGGCGAAGTGCCCAGCCGTCCCGAGGCTTGTTATTACACCGAGGACCACTACGCCAGCTTCCGGCTGATTGTGCAGTGAGCCCCGGGAAGACGATTTTTTCAACTTTGCTTGTAGAAAGAACCGCGGAGATGGACACACCACTTCGTAATGTGCGCAGCAACATCGTTCAATCGATTCGCGCTTACAGCGTCAAAGACCTGCAGACCGCTGCCGATCAGCTGGGTCACCACTTTCTGTACGCCAACCTGGCCAAGGCCCAGAGCAAGCAGGACGTGTTGGAGCTGATCGCGGCCCAGTACACCTTGCCGACGCATTTCGGCAAGAATTTCGACGCGCTCTACGACTGCATGACCGATATGGTGCACAAGTCGGGCCCACAAACCGGTTTTATTGTGGTGCTGGAGCACATTCCGGCCAACAGCAAGTTCGACAAGGAAGCGCGCGAGCAACTGCTCGACATCTTCCGCGACGTGGCCGACTACTGGAGCGACCGCAAAATTGCGTTCCGCTGCTTCTATTCGTTCTCGGTGGCACGCGCTAACAAGGGCAACGAAGTGGCTGAAGACAGCGAAGAGCCCATGCCCACGGACAAGATCCTCGACGTGAGCCCGCAGGCATTGCGCATGAGCAGCCCGTTTAATGCGGGGTATTGGATGGCTACGGCCTGAACTGGCCCCCACGCTCCGCCGCTGCGCGGGTCGCTGCCCCCCAAGGGGGTGCGTTTTCAGCTTGGGGCGGCCCGGCGCTGAAAACATGACGCCCCCCGCGCCGCGCCTGCGGCGCGTCACCCCCCACTGGGGGGCGGTGTCTACGGACCGGCGGAGCCGGATCCGTGACACCCTGGAGGGGCTCCCCCTCGCTCGTGAGATTTGCTCTCGAATCAGCCGCTGAGCTTCAGCGGCTTTTTTGCGTGTGCCGCTCGCGGGCTTATTGCACGGCTTGCGCCAGGGCGACGTATTCGGCCACCGGGACTTCTTCGGCGCGGCGTTGCAGGTCGAAGGTGCCGGTAAAGCCGTGGGCGTCTAGCCATTTGCCCAGGGTGTGGCGCAGGATTTTGCGGCGTTGGCTGAAGGCGGTTTGCACCAGGTCGCCGTAGCGCGCTATGTCAATGGCCGGGGGATCGGCCAGCGGCACCATGCGCACCACCGCGCTGTCGACCCGGGGTGGCGGATCGAAGCTCTCGGGCGGCACAAACAGCACGTTGTGCATGGCGTAACGCCATTGCAGCATCACACTCAGTCGGCTGTAGTCGCCGCCGCCGGGGGTGGCAACCATGCGGTCGATCACCTCTTTTTGCAGCATGAAGTGCTGGTCGTGCACCACCGCCACATGGTCGAGCAGGTGAAACAGAATGGGTGTGGAGATGTTGTAGGGCAGGTTGCCGACAATGCGCAGCGTGCTGCCCAGGCGTGCCGCCACGGCGGTGAAGTCGACCTTGAGCACGTCGCTTTCGATCACGTCGAGTTGCGGGTGGGTACGCAGGCGCGCCGCCAAATCGCGGTCGAGTTCGACCACGGTGAGGCGCCCCAGACGCTCCACCAGGGGCTGGGTGAGTGCGGCCAGACCCGGACCGATTTCCACCATCGGGTCGCCTGAGCGCGGTGCGATCTCGCGCACGATCGCGTCGATCACACCGCCGTCGGTGAGAAAGTGCTGTCCGAAGCGCTTGCGCGCAATGTGCTGGGCCATGTGTGGGTTCACAGACGCGGGGCTTCGCGCATCTCCACAAAAGCGGCGTTGCGCACGTCTTGCAGCCATGCTTCAAGCGCCTGATCGGCCTGGATCTCACGCAGCTCGGCGCGCG
>CAMBOY010000295.1 GCA_945869245.1 Hydrogenophaga intermedia | reverse complement strand
AAGCCGGACTGTGCAGGTGATCAGAGAAATCGGTCAGAATGCACTGTGTAAAACCACAGTATTGAGGCAGAAGTCATGCCTGCCTCAGAAGAAAAATAAACAAAATCAAATGCTTACGGATTGTAGCAGCTTAAGTTCGGTGGATTGGGCGAGCAGGGGGGGAATTCTTGTCAAAGCAGCGAGTGTGGTTTGATGATGACCCAATGTCCAGTTGCTCCGTCGAATCTATTGCGACAGCAGATCTTAATTTCGATGGACGGTTGGATATAGGCTTGGGCAGTACCTGCGGCGCAATCATTTTGTTGAGAAATATTGATGGTTCATTTGTTTTGAGTCAGCGTTTGCCTGGCGGTAGAGGTAATATACAGTTTATTCGTCTGTCGGCGAACGCTGATCGGTACACACTTCTGTTGGATTCGATTTATTCTGCACCCGCTATTGCGCAGGCTTCCCCGAATGGGCTGTTCGCACCGCTTGCCGAGTTGCGGCAGAGCGGTAGGCTGGCAGTGGGAGATGTCAATAAGGATGGATTCCTGGATGTTGTAGTCTCCAATATCAATTTTGAAGTTAATAGAGAGCTTCAAATTCATGTGTACTCAGGAAGTGAGGCGGGGCTTGGTCAACCGGTTCGGCACTCATCTGCGCTGGACTGGCCGTTGGTGGCCGGCGTGGCTGTTGGCGACGTGAATGGAGACGGTGCGCCAGATGTTGTGACGCTCATTTCGGGCAATTCGCATTACTCCAAGCTGCGGGTCTACCCGGGCGATGGAGCCGGTGGGCTGCGCAGCCCTGTGGTTTATGACGTGCTAGACGTACCAGAAAACGTTCGAGTGGCGGACATCAATGGCGATGGGCGGCAGGATGTGGTCATCACGCACAGCGGATGGTTGACCCTGAGTGTGCTAGAACAACTCCCCAACGGAACTTTGGATACACCCAAGTTGTTTGACGCGCCTTACGAGGTTTCCGAGGGAGGCCTACTGGTGACGGACATCAATGGCGACGGCCGGCTGGATGTGGTGATGGGCAATACCGTGTCGCTGCAAATGCCTCCAGCCGCTCAGCAGGCGTCGATTGCCAGCGTGGGCGGGATGCAGTTGGGTTCGCCGTCACAAGCCAGTGCGGCCTCTGGTGAGGCAGTCCGCAGCGCTCCGGCTGCATTGGGCATCGGCTGGCGCAAGCTGCGGCGTTTGTGAGTGTCTAGCGTGGGTCGACTAAGCGAGTGAAGCGCTGAGCACCCGCGCCAACACCTCCGCGTCCACATTGCCGCCGCACAAGGTGGTGCCCACCACTTGGCCGCGCAATTGTTCGCGCTCAGCCCAAGCGGCGGCAAAGCTGGCCGCGCCCGCGCCTTCGGCCACGTTGTGGGTGTCGGTGTAGAGGTCGCGCATGGCTTGGGCCACTTGGGCGTCGCTCACTTGCACCAGGTGGTCCAGCCCGGTGCTCAGGTGGGCCAGGGGTTCGGCGTCGGCGCGGCGCACCGCCATGCCGTCGGCCAATTGGGTGCTGACGGGCGCTTCCACCACCCGGCCAGCGGCGATGGAGTCGGCATAGGTGGTGGCGTGGGCGCTGACCACACCGACCACCCGCACGGTGTGGCCCAACGCCTGTTTGGCGGCGAGCGCAGCGCAGGCGCCCGAGCCCAGGCCAATGGGCACGTACAGCACGTCCAGTTGCGGCACGGCGCGCAGCAGTTCCCACCAATAGGTGGCCACGCCTTGCACCAACGCGGGGTGGTAGCTTGGCACCATGTGCGCGCCGCGCTCGGCGGCCAGGGCCTGGGCGTGTTCGCGCGCGGCCTGAAAGTCGTGGCCGTGTTCGATCAGTGTGGCGCCGAGTGCGCGCATGGCGCGGTTTTTCTCGACCGAGTTGCCCAGCGGCACCACGATGGTGCAGGCCACACCGTGGCGTGCGGCGGCGTAGGCGATGCTCTGGCCGTGGTTGCCCCGGGTGGCGCTGACCACCTCGTGCGGCAGGGCGCCTTGGCGCTGCAGGTGGGCGAAATAGGTCAGCCCGCCGCGCACCTTGAAGGCGCCGACCGGCGTGTGGTTTTCGTGTTTCACCCAGCAGTCGGTGCCCAGGCGCTCGCTCAACGTGGCCCAGCGGTATTGGGGTGTGGGGCCGAAGGCGGCGTACACCGTCTGGGCGGCGGCTTCGATCTCGGGCAGGGTGGGTAGGCTCATGGGCTGGTGTGGCTCAGGGTGATGTCGCCGCGCGGTGTGTGCAGGCGTGCGCTCAGGCCGGCGGGGCCGCTCTTCAGCCCGACCGTGTGTGCAGGGTCATCGCTCAGGCCGCTGGCCTTCAGAGCTTGGTGCAGCGCCTGTGGATCTGGGGTGTGCAGGTTCAGCCCCAGCAGTGCCAGTCCGCTATCGGGCATGGCGTGGCAGGGATGCACATCGCCCCATTGAATGACGGTGGGCAGCGCGCCGCCCATCAGTCGCTGGCCGTCGTCGCGCACACTGATGCGCCACTGCAGCAGGCCTTGTGGTGTGGGCCGCGATGCGGTGAGTGCCGGGCCACGGTCCAGGCCCAAGGCCTGCCAGGCCTGCAGGGCGGTGTCGATCTGGGGCACACGCAGCACCCAATGAATCAGCTGTGGCCCTTGCGCGCGCAACTGGGCTTGCAGCGCGGCTTGGTCCAGATCGAACCAGCGCGCCAGCGGCGCCGCGCGTTGGGGTGTGGCCGTCGGATCGACGGCAATGATTTCCAGATAACAGGCCTGGCCGCTGGCCGTGGCCAGGCGCAGCAGGCGGTTGTGGGTGCCAAACAGCGCGTGCGCGCCGCCGGGGCCAGGGCTCACGCCCAGGGTTTGTTCGCACCAGGCTACGCCCCCGGCCAGCGTGGGCGCGGCGATCACCAAGTGGTCGATGGCGGGGGCGTTCATGGTGTGGGCCTCAGATCTGCACCGTGCCCTGCACGCAGGTCACCGACGCGCCACCGACCCAGACGGTGCCGCTGTCGTCGCGTTCGATGTATACCCGCCCGGCGCGGCCCAGCGCTGTGCCTTGCGCCGCCACATAACGCGCTGGCGCCATGCCCGCGCCGATCAGCCACTGCGCCAGCGCGGCGTTGAGGCTGCCGGTCACCGGGTCTTCGGCCATGCCGCTGTTGCCGGGGAAAAAGGCGCGCACCTCAAAGTCGGTGCCGGTGTCGGTGTCGCCGCTGTGCGCGCCCACCACGCCCACCTTGCCGCGCGGCCCCACCACACCCACATCCAGCCCGGCCAGCACCGCGCCGTCGGGTTTGAGCGTCAGCACTTGCTCGGCGCTGGCCAGCATGACCCCGCGCCAATTGGGTCCGTTGTCGCACCAGGCGTGGGCCACGATGTCGCTGCGCGCCACGCCCAGGCCGCGCGCGATCAGCGCCACATCGGCTTCGGGCAGCGGCCCGCTTTTGATGAGGGGCGGAGCACCAAAGGCCAATCGTTCCCCGTCGCGGCGAATCTTGACCAGCCCCACCCCACATTCCTGCACAACGATCCCCGGGGTGCGTGACACGCCGCCAGCGGCCAGCCAGGCGTGGCAGGTGCCCAGCGTGGGGTGGCCGGCGAAGGGCAGTTCGCGGCCCGGGCAGAAGATGCGCACCCGGTAGTCGGCGCCTGCTGCCGCACCCTCGGCTGTGGGCGGCAGCACAAAGGTGCATTCGGACAGATTGGTCCAGTCGGTGAAGGCCTGCATGGCCTCGGTCGACAGGCCTTCGCCGTCCAGCACCACGGCCAGCGGGTTGCCGAGATACGGCACGGCGGTGAACACATCGACT
>CAMBOY010000294.1 GCA_945869245.1 Hydrogenophaga intermedia | reverse complement strand
GCTTTGACGACATGGACGACGACATTCCTTTCTGATCGATCAGCGACAGCGCAACAAAAAAACCCGCCCGGTTTGCACCGAGGCGGGTTTTTTATTGCCTGGGCGACGTTACTCGGCCAGGTCGAAGCGGTCGGCGTTCATCACCTTGGTCCAGGCGGACACAAAGTCGTGCACCATTTTTTCGCGGCTGTCGTCTTGGGCATAGACCTCGGCGTAGGCGCGCAATATGGAGTTCGATCCAAACACCAGATCCACCCGGCTGGCGGTCCACTTCGTGGTGCTTGTGGCGCGGTCCACCAGCGCATAGCTGTTTTTGCCCGTGGGCTTCCAGCTGTAGGCCATGTCGGTCAGGTTCACAAAGAAGTCGTTGCTCAGCACACCCACCCGGTTGGTCAGCACACCGTGGGTGCTGCCGCCGTGGTTGGTGCCCAGCACCCGCATGCCACCCACCAGTACCGTCATCTCGTGAGCGGTCAGGCCCATGAGCTGTGCGCGGTCAAGCAACAGCTCTTCGGGTTGCACGGTGTAGTTCTTCTTCACCCAGTTGCGAAAGCCATCGTGCACCGGTTCCAGCACATCAAACGACTCGGCGTCGGTGTGCGCTGCGGTGGCGTCGCCACGGCCGGGGGCAAAGGGCACATCCACCTTCACGCCGGCGGCGGCCGCTGCTTGCTCCACACCCACGTTGCCGGCCAGCACAATCACGTCGGCCACGCTGGCGCCGGTGTCGGCGGCAATCTTCTCCAGCACCGCCAACACCTTGTTCAGGCGCTCGGGTTCGTTGCCTTCCCACGTGCGCTGGGGTGCCAGGCGAATGCGCGCGCCGTTGGCGCCACCGCGCATGTCCGACTGACGGAAGGTGCGGGCGCTGTCCCAGGCGGTGCTCACCATCTCGGCCACGCTCAGGCCGCTGGCGGCGATCTTGGCTTTAACGGCTGCCACGTCATAGGCGCTGTTGCCGGCGGGCACTGGGTCTTGCCAAATCAGGTCTTCGGCGGGCACTTCGGGTCCAATGTAGCGGGCCTTAGGGCCCATGTCGCGGTGGGTCAGCTTGAACCAGGCGCGGGCAAACACTTCCGAGAAATAGGCAGGGTCTTTGTAAAAGCGCTCCGAGATCTTGCGGTACTCGGGGTCCATCTTCATCGCCATGTCGGCGTCGGTCATGATGGGGTTGTAGCGGATGCTGGGGTCTTCCACATCCACCGGCTTGTCTTCTTCCTTGATGTTGATGGGCTCCCACTGCCAGGCACCGGCCGGGCTCTTTTTGAGTTCCCATTCGTAGGTGAACAGCAGATAGAAATAGCCGTTGTCCCATCGGGTGGGGTTGGTGGTCCAGGCGCCTTCAATGCCGCTGGACACAGTGTTGCGGCCAATGCCACGGCCGGTCTTGTTCATCCAGCCCATGCCTTGGTCGTCCACATCGGCGGCTTCCGGGTCGGGGCCCAGGTCGCTCGCCTTGCCGTTGCCGTGGCACTTGCCCACGGTGTGGCCGCCGGCGGTCAGTGCCACGGATTCTTCGTCGTTCATGGCCATGCGGGCAAAGGTCACGCGCACATCGTGTGCGGTACGCAGCGGGTCAGGCTGGCCGCCCACGCCTTCGGGGTTCACATAAATCAGGCCCATCTGCACAGCGGCCAGGGGGTTTTCCAGGGTTTCGCGGCTGTCGGTGCTGTCGTAGCGGGTGGATGCCAGCCACTCTTTTTCTGAACCCCAGTAGGTGTCCTTTTCGGGGTGCCAAATGTCGTCGCGGCCAAAGGCAAAGCCGTAGGTTTTCAGTCCCATGGACTCATACGCCACGTTGCCGGCCAGGATGATGAGGTCGGCCCAGCTGATCTGGTTGCCGTATTTTTTCTTGATAGGCCACAACAGGCGGCGCGCCTTGTCGAGGTTGACGTTGTCTGGCCAGCTGTTGAGCGGGGCAAAACGCTGGTTGCCGGTGCCGCCACCGCCACGGCCGTCTGCCGTGCGGTAAGAGCCGGCGGCGTGCCAGGCCATGCGCACCATCAGGCCGCCGTAGTGGCCCCAGTCGGCTGGCCACCAGGGCTGGCTGTCGGTCATCAGCGCGGTCAGGTCTTTTTTGAGCGCTGCCACATCCAGCTTTTTCACCGCCTTGCGGTAGTTAAAGCCCTTGCCCAGCGGGTTGGTCTTGGTGTCGTGCTGGTGCAGGATGTCCAGATTCAAAGCATTGGGCCACCAGGCCATGTTGGATGTGCCGGTGGCGGTGTTGCCGCCGTGCATGACCGGGCATTGCCCTTGGGATGCGGATGTGTTCATTGCGTACTCCTAGACAGATGGAACAAAACTCGTGGCCTCAAAAGATATTGGCTATCGACCAACATAAATCGATTGGTTTTCACAAAGTCAAGCCCAGTGTACCCATACGGGGTGGGGTATAACCAGTTGCATATGGCTATGGGCTCCATAGGCGCTAAACGGCTGAACGTTCCCAGTCAAATGCCAACCTTCACCGACCATCCAATGGCACGCACATGAACTTCTGGGACCAAAATTTTTCCGCACCCGGCTACAAATACGGCCTGCACCCCAACGCCTTCATGGCCGACCAAATACCTCTGCTGCAAGAGCCCAGCGATGTGTTGGTGCCCGGCGACGGTGAAGGCCGCAACGGCGTGTGGCTGGCCCAGCAAGGTCACCGTGTCACCGCGGTGGACAGCTCGGTGGTGGGTCTGAACAAAGCCCAAGCCCTGGCCACCGAGCGCGGCGTGCACATCACCACCGTGCACGCCGACCTGGCCGACTGGACACCCGAGCCCGACAGCGCCGACGCCTTGGTGCTCATTTACCTGCACTTGCCACCTGCGCTGCGCGCCAGCGCTCACCAGCGCCTGCTCAAAGCCCTGCGCCCGCGTGGACTGCTCATCATCGAAGCGTTTCACCCATTGCAGCTGGGCCACAGCAGCGGCGGCCCCAAAGACAGCGCCATGCTCTTCACCCTGGACATGCTGCGCCAAGACTTTGCCGGACTGAACGAGCGTCTGGCCTATGAAGGCCACACCGTGCTCGACGAAGGCCCCGGCCACCAAGGCTCGGCCCATGTCACGCGTTGGGTGGCTCAGCGGCCCTGAAGCCATCCGGCCCATGCCGCACAATGTGCGCACCAACCCTTCGCCGACACCGCCATGAACCTGCTGCCCACCAACGACCCGCAACGCGCTGAGCTGCACAACGAGGTGCACGCGCGCCCCAGCGCCCGCATCCGCATGCCGGCGTTTATTGTGCTGGTCGGTGTGTTCAACGAAGGCGTCAGCCGCGAACAAGAGTGGGAACATCTGCGCCGCTTGCAGCCCGATCTGCCGCTGCAAGACATGCAGGGCAACTTCACCCGCCTGCGCCTGCCGGGCTACACCCTCAAGTGGGAACGCCACACCGAATTCACCCGCTATTCGCTGGTGCAAGCCCTGCCCGAGGCCGTTGCCCTGGGTGCGCAACAACCCGAGCTGCTGCCCCATCTGGTGGTGCCGCACGACTGGCTGGCCACCATTCCCGGGCGCACCTTTGCCGCCATTGAACTGGTCATGCTGCACGGCGACCTGAGCGACCCGCACGCCACCCTAGAGCAAGCCCGGGCCTGGTTGGGGCAACACACCGTGGTCGCGTCGCGCATGGGCAACCCCGCCCACTCGCTGGTGGCCACCGACTTTCAACTGCGCCCCAGCGGCTTTGAGCCCATGGTGGTGGTGGCCCCGCCCGGCACCAGCGAAACGCGCGCTGGCCGCATTTCGCAGCGCCTGCTGGAACTGGAAACCTACCGCCT
>CAMBOY010000293.1 GCA_945869245.1 Hydrogenophaga intermedia | reverse complement strand
CAGCTCAATGACTGCCACTTCGTCGAAATCCCCGATATCCGGGACTTGTATGTCTATCAATGCCATGTTTGCCTCGCTTATTTGTTTGGGAGACACCTTGTAGCTGCGACATCACATCGCTTCGCGATATGAGTCTGCGCTGAAAAGTGCATCCCGTTTTCCGCTCACGCGTAAAGGGGATTCACTTTTTCGGCCTTGATGCCGTACTTCGCAATCGCTTCGGCCACTTTGGTGGCGGGCACTGCGCCCTCTTCGCTCAGCGCCTTGAGTGCGGCCACCACGATGTAGTGGCGGTTGATCTCGAAGTGCTCGCGCAGCTTGCTGCGGAAGTCGCTGCGGCCAAAGCCGTCGGTGCCCAGCACTTTGTAGGTGCGGCCTTTGGGGATGTAAGGGCGAATCTGCTCGGCAAACGCCTTCATGTAATCGGTGGACGCCACCACCGGGCCGGTGTGGCTGGCCAGCTGCTGCGCCACAAACGGCACGCGCGGCGCGTCGGTGGGGTGCAGCAGGTTCCAGCGCTCGCAGTCCTGGCCATCGCGGGCCAGTTCGTTGAAGCTTGGGCAGCTCCACACGTTGGCGGCCACGCCCCAGTCTTTTTCCAGCAACTCTTGCGCAAACAGGCTCTCGCGCAAAATGGTGCCGCTGCCCAGCAGCTGCACACGCGGCGTCAGCTTGGCGCCCTCTTTGCACAGGTACATGCCCTTGAGGATCTGCTCTTCCGTGCCAGCCGTCAGGCCGGGCATGGCGTAGTTTTCATTGAGCAGGGTCAGGTAATAAAAGACGTTTTCCTGGTTTTCCACCATGCGCTGCATGCCGCGGTGCAGGATCACGCCCACCTCGTGCGCAAACGTGGGGTCGTAGCTCACGCAATTGGGGATGGTGTTGGCCAGAATCTGGCTGTGGCCGTCTTCGTGCTGCAGACCTTCGCCGTTGAGCGTGGTGCGCCCCGATGTACCGCCCAGCAAGAAGCCGCGCGCCTGCATGTCACCCGCCGCCCAGGCCAAGTCGCCAATGCGCTGGAAGCCAAACATCGAGTAATAAATGAAGAACGGCACCATGATGCGGTTGTTGGTGCTGTAGCTGGTGGCGGCAGCGATCCAGCTGGCCATGCCGCCGGCTTCGTTGATGCCTTCTTGCAGAATTTGCCCCGCTTTGTCTTCGCGGTAGTACATCACCTGCTCTTTGTCCACCGGTGTGTACAGCTGACCCTTGGGGTTGTAAATGCCGATCTGGCGGAACAAGCCTTCCATGCCAAAGGTGCGGGCCTCGTCCACCAGAATCGGCACCACACGCGGGCCCAGCTCTTTTTCGCGCAGCAACTGGGTCAAGAAGCGCACATAGGCTTGGGTGGTGGAGATTTCGCGGCCTTCGGCCGTGGGCTCTAGCACCGATTTGAAGGTCTCCAGCGGCGGCACCACAAAGTGCTCGGTGCTTTTGGCGCGGCGCTTGGGCAAGTAGCCGCCCAGCGCTTGGCGGCGCTCGTGCAGGTACTTCATCTCGGGGGTGTCGTCGGCCGGCTTGTAGAACGGCACATTGGCCAACTCGCTGTCGGGAATCGGCAGATTGAACCGGTCGCGCATGTAGCGGATGTCTTCGTCGGCCAGCTTCTTGGTCTGGTGCGCGGTGTTTTTGCCTTCACCGGCTTTGCCCATGCCGTAGCCCTTGACCGTCTTGACCAGCAACACCGTGGGCTGACCCTGCGAATGTTGTGCCCGGTGGAATGCGGCATACACCTTGGAGGCATCGTGGCCACCACGGCGCAAGGCCCAGATTTCGTCGTCGCTCATCTTGGACACCAGCTCCAGCGCCTTGGGGTCGCGACCGAAGAAGTTTTTGCGCACAAAAGCGCCGTCGTTGGCCTTGAACGCCTGGTAGTCGCCGTCCAGCGTGTCCATCATGATCTTGCGCAGCGCACCGTCTTTGTCTTTTTGCAGCAGCGCGTCCCAGCGTTTGCCCCACAGCAGCTTGATGACGCTCCAGCCCGAGCCCCGGAACTCACCTTCGAGTTCTTGGATGATCTTGCCGTTGCCGCGCACCGGGCCGTCTAGGCGCTGCAGGTTGCAGTTCACCACAAACACCAGGTTGTCCAGTCCTTCGCGCGCGGCCAAGCCAATGGCGCCCAGGCTCTCGGGCTCGTCCATTTCGCCGTCGCCACAGAACACCCAGACCTTGCGCTTCTCGGTGTTGGCAATGCCACGGGCGTGCAGGTACTTCAGGAAACGCGCCTGATAAATCGCCATCAAGGGGCCTAAGCCCATCGACACCGTGGGGAACTGCCAGAACTCGGGCATCAGTTTGGGGTGCGGGTAGCTCGACAGCCCTTTACCGTCCACCTCTTGGCGGAAATTGAGCAACTGCTCTTCAGACAAACGGCCTTCCAAAAAGGCGCGCGCATAGATGCCGGGCGCGCTGTGTCCTTGGATGTAGAGCAGATCACCGCCGTGGTCGCCGCCAGCGTCGGTGTTGTCGGCGTGCCAAAAATGGTTGAAGCCAGCGGCAAACATGTGCGCCAGCGATTGAAAGGAACTGATGTGACCGCCCAAGTCGCCCCCGTCTTCGGGGTTGAGGCGGTTGGCCTTGACCACCATGGCCATGGCGTTCCAGCGCATATAGGCGCGCAAGCGCCCTTCCAACTCCAGGTTGCCAGGGCTGCGGGCTTCTTCGGCCGGCTCAATGGTGTTCACGTAGCCAGTGGTGGCCGAAAACGGCAAGTCCACACTGTGTTCACGGGCTTGCTCAAGCAGCTGTTCCAGCAGAAAGTGGGCGCGCTCTGGCCCCTCTTTCTCGATCACCGCGGTGAGCGCGTCCAGCCATTCGCGGGTTTCTTGGGCGTCCAAATCGGCCGCCTGCAAGGGGTTGTTCAAAGGCATGTTGTCTCCTCAAAGTTCAGGGCCATGTGCACGCTCATGCGGGCAACCCCCGAAGTGTCGCACACACCATTCTTTTTTTCAACATGCGCTATTTGATTTCGCAATACGAAATACCAGCGCTTGTTTGGCAGATGGTGGCGCTCACGTAGACTCCGCGCATGAACAAGTTGAGTGTCCCCGCAGCCAGCCAGCTGACACAAGGGTGGAAACGCTGGTGGCGGCGCCAGCCGCCATCGCGCCAAGACCGCTTGGCCACCATGGCACCGCTGTTGGCAGTGATGCTGTTTTTGTCGGCCATCGTGGTGGCGATCGCCTATTTGCGCTACGAAGAAATGGAACGCGGCAAAGAAGCGGTGTTTCGCGACGTGGAATACGCCCAACAACGCTTGCGCCTGCGCCTCATTGAACGCCAGGAACAGCTGATGCGACTGGCCCGCGAAGCCGGCAATCGCGAGGTGTCGATCTCCGAGTTCGAGTTTCAGGCCGACTCGCTGATCAGCCAGTTCCCGGAACTGCAAACCATTTCCTGGCTGGACGCGCGCCGCACGATTGTGGCCACCCAGACATCGGCCAGCACCCCTTTTGGCATGGAGCGGGTCAACGGCAGCGCGGTAGCGGCCGATGACATGGGTGGCGCCTTCGACTTGGCGCGCGATCTGCGCCAACCGATCTTTGCGCGCCCGCTCAGCCACAACAGCGGACCGTATTTGCTGGTGCTGCTGATCCCCATGGCCGAGCAGGGCCGCTTTTCTGGCGCTCTGATGACCGAATTCAGCCTCGACGGCTTGATGCGCTTTGGGATTCCACCGGAGATCGTCTCGCGCTACTCGATCGCCTTGACCGACGACCGCGGCGAGGTGTTGGCGGGCAATATGCCGCCGACCAACGCGGTGTGGCGCTGGCTGCCC
>CAMBOY010000292.1 GCA_945869245.1 Hydrogenophaga intermedia | reverse complement strand
GAAGCCGTGCGCCTGGTGCTGGCCAACGTCGCCGATCCGCGTGAGCACGACCTGACCGGCGTGCAAGTGGTCGAGCTGCAATTCCCCAAGTTCGCCGACGGCCGCGCCTTCAGCCAAGCCCGCCTGCTGCGCCAGCGCCTGGGCTTTGCTGGTCACATTCGCGCCACCGGTGACGTGCTGGTCGATCAGCTGCAGATGCTGCAACGCTGCGGCTTCACCCAAGCGGTGTTGCGCGCCGACCAATCGCTGGAAGCCGCACAGCGGCAATTGGCGCGCTACCGCGACGGCTTCTACCAAGGCGATGCGGTCCTTGCCGCACCGCGTTTCGCCCAAGCGGCGGAGGCATCGGCATGAGCGAGGCGGCTGTTTCCACCTTGCGCAGCACACCCGCTGTGGGCAGCGCCTTGGCGCTCTACAACAAGCCGTCGCCCGACTTCGCCGCCAAACTCACGCGCAGCATCCGCCTGCTGCGCGCGCTGGCCGCCCAGCATCCGCGCTTGGTACAGGGTTCGAGCCTGGGCGTCGAAGACATGGTGGTCACCGAGCTGATCCAGCAGGCCGGCGTGCCGGTCTCGGTGTTTGTGCTCGACACCGGCAAGCTGCACGCCGAAACGCAGGCGCTGGTGCCGGTGATTGAACAGCGCTACGGCATCGCAGTGCAGGTGTTTCGCCCGGTGCAGGAACAGGTGCTGCAGTTTGTGCGCGAGCACGGCGAAGAGGCCATGTACCAGAGCGTGGCACTGCGCAAGACCTGCTGCGCCGTGCGCAAGCTCGAACCGCTGCAGCGCGCGCTCAGCGATGCCAACGGCTGGGTCACCGGACTGCGCCGCGAACAGTCCAACGCCCGCGCCGAGGTGCCCGACTTTGTCGAGGAAGACGGCCGCATCAAGATCAACCCACTGGCCGACTGGACCTGGGGCGATGTCTGGCACTTTGTGGCTGAACACCAAGTGCCCTACAACCCACTGCACGACGCATTTTTCCCCAGCATCGGCTGCGCGCCCTGCACCCGCGCCATCAGCGTCGGCGAAGACTTCCGCGCCGGCCGCTGGTGGTGGGAAAACAGCGACACAAAGGAGTGCGGCTTGCACGTCAAAGCCGCCCACACACCACAGGTCCACCCACAAGAGGTTCACCCATGAACGCCCGCACCGAACACAATTTGCTGTCACACCACACCCTGTCCGACGCCCACCTCGACGCCCTGGAGGAAGAAACCATCTTCATCCTGCGCGAGGTGGCCGGAGCCTTTGAGCGCCCCGCCCTGCTGTTTTCGGGCGGCAAGGACTCGCTGGTCATGCTCAAGTGCGCCGAGAAAGCGTTTGGGGTTGGCCGTATTCCCTATCCCTTGCTGATGATCGACACCGGCCACAATTTCTCGGAAGTGACCGATTTCCGCGACAGCCGGGCCGCCGAGCTGAAAGCCGAACTGATTGTCCGCAGCGTGGAGGACTCGATGGCCCGCGGCACAGTGCGCCTAGCCCACCCGGGCGAGAGCCGCAATGTGCACCAGTCGGTCACCCTGCTTGAAGCCATTGAGGAGTTCCGCTTCGATGCGCTGATCGGTGGCGCACGGCGCGACGAAGAAAAAGCCCGCGCCAAAGAGCGCATCTTCAGTCACCGCGACAGCTTTGGCCAGTGGCAGCCCAAGGCGCAGCGGCCTGAGCTTTGGACCCTGTTCAATACCCGCATCCACCCCGGAGAGCATTTCCGGGTATTCCCGATCAGCAACTGGACCGAGCTCGATGTGTGGCAATACATCGCACGCGAGGCTATTGCCCTGCCCTCGATTTACTACACCCACCCGCGCGAGGTGGTCGAGCGCCGCGGTCTGCTGGTGCCCGTGACGCCACTGACACCGCCGCGCGAGGGCGAGGACGTGGTGGTGCGCGATGTGCGCTTTCGCACCGTGGGCGACATCACCTGCACCTGCCCGGTGCCCAGCCTAGCCGCCACCCCGGCCGACATCGTGATCGAAACCCTGGCGGCCGAAGTGAGCGAGCGCGGCGCCACCCGCATGGACGACAAGACCTCGGATGCTTCGATGGAGAAGCGGAAAAAGGACGGGTACTTTTGACGACCCCCGCGCCGCGTGGCGCGAGGGGCCGCTGCCTGAGGCTGCGGCTCTTCGCGCTGTCCCAAGCTGCGCGGGCAGCTTGGGAGCCGCAGCGCTAAGCCCCCCACTGGGGGGCAACACCAACCGACCGGCAAAGCCGGATCGGTGGTGTTCTTGACTCAGACACTTCTATCGGGATTTTTGTATGAACACGGTTGCTTCTCCCGCTCTTGCTGCCTCGCTGGACACCCAGACCGCTTTGCGCTTCATCACTTGCGGCTCGGTCGACGATGGCAAGAGCACGCTGATCGGGCGGTTGCTGGTCGATACCAAGGCGGTGTTGCAAGACCATTTGGCGGGCGTGCAGCGCCAAGGTGAGACCGATCTGGCGCTGCTCACCGATGGCCTGAGTGCTGAGCGCGAACAAGGCATCACCATCGACGTGGCCTACCGCTACTTCAGCACCGAGCGCCGCAAATTCATCATCGGCGACGCGCCCGGCCACGAGCAATACACCCGCAACATGGTGACTGCGGCGTCCAGCGCCGATGCGGCCGTGGTCTTGGTCGATGCGATCAAGCTCGACTGGCGCCGGGCCGATCTGCAACTGCTGCCGCAAACCCGCCGCCACGCGCTGCTTGCGCAGCTGCTGCGCGTGCCTTCCATCGTGTTTGCCATCAACAAGCTCGACGCGGTCGACGACGCCACCCTGGCGTACCAGCACATCGCGGCGGCGCTGCGCGGCTTTGCGGCGCAAGCGGGCATTGCGGTACAGGCCGTGGTGCCGGTGTCGGCGCTCAAGGGCTGGAACGTGGTGCAGGCTCAGCCCGGTTGGTGCGGCTACAGCGGACCGAGCCTGTTGGACATGCTGCACGATCTGCCCGTCACCCCGCCCGATGTGCAGGCGCCCTTTAGCCTGCCCGTGCAATGGGTCGAAAAGTTCCACGACTCGGGCGTCACCACACAGGGTCGCCGGGTGTTCTGGGGCCGTGTGGCGGCTGGACTCGCCGAGGTGGGCCAAGCGGTGCGGGTGCTGCCCAGCGGGCACCGCGCGGTGGTGGCCCAGGTCGTCAACCATGTGCGGCAAGACGCAACGGTGGGCGCCGGGCGCAGCGCTGGTGTGGTGCTGGACCGTGAGGTCGATGTGTCGCGTGGCGACTGGCTGGTGGCCGACGCCAACACCAACACCCCAAGCGACAGCGAGTGGGGTGACAGCCCCAGCACCGACCACGCCAACGGTCTGCGGGAGCTGCAAGGCACCTTGGCCTGGCTGGACGACGAGCCACTGCTGCCCGGCCGGGTGTACTGGGCTTTGCACGGCCACCGCTGGGTCAAGGCCAAGATCAAGACCATCGACCATCAGATCGACATCCACACCTTGCAGGCCACTGCGGCGAGTCAGCTCGCAGCCAACACCATCGCCCGGGTGACTGTGTCGCTGCAAGAGCCTGTGGCAGCGCGCCCCTACGCCGAGGTGCGCACCCAGGGCGCATTGGTGTTGGTGGACACTGCGTCCAACCGCACGGCTGGGGCGCTCATGGTTGCCTGACGGCCCCGCACCCAGAGCGCCGCTGGACACAACGTCCGCACCGGTGGTGCGGACATGCAAGCCTGCGGTGCGCCAACGGGGTCAGCCACTAAAATGCCTGCTTTTCCGAATCTTTCCCACGCTCCACCATGACCCACGTTGTCACCGAAGCCTGTATCCGTTGCAAGTACACCGACTGTGTCGATGTTTGTCCTGTGGACTGCTT